>CAKPDW010000015.1 GCA_934149115.1 uncultured Clostridia bacterium | reverse complement strand
GGCTACTAGGGTTCAGGGTGCTTTTATTTCTGATGGTGATGTTGAAAAAATAGTTGATTTCTTAAAAAAAGATGGTGAAGCTGTTTATAATGATGACATTATAGAGAAAATAGAAAAAGCAAATTCTACTGATAAGGAATTAGAGGAAAATTCAGAAGATGATGAAGCTGATCCATTTTTACAAGATGCTATTGAGGCTGTTATAGAAATTGGTTCTGCATCAGCGTCTTTGATTCAGAGAAAATTTAAAGTAGGTTATGCAAGAGCTGGTAGAATAATAGATCAAATGGAAGCTAGAGGAATTATTTCAGGATATCAAGGTAGTAAACCTCGTGAGGTGCTTATGACAAAGGAAAGATGGCAAGAATTAAAAATGACACCATCTGTAGAACAAACTGAGGAATAGTGTACAAAAGAAAGTAGGGTTATATGAAAAAGAAATTGTTTTCTAAATTTAAAGATTATAATTATATATTGGATAAGATTATGGAACAGAAGAATTTTTCAGAGGATGCGACTAATCTTTTGTTAAACATGATTTATAAAATCGAAGTTTCATATAAAGATTATTCTCAAATAAAAGGTGTTTTTCAAACAAAAAATGAATTTATTGATGAGATTATAAAAATTATTTCTGATTATTGTGAACAATTATTTTTGATTGATCCTAGAAATGAAGAAGTTAGAATGTTAAAAGAAAAAAATGTTTTGGCTTTAACTGATGAAAGAGAAAAGAAAATATATGCATATCCAACTGAATTGGCAATTTTGTATGGAATTATGGATATTAATCCTAAGTTTTTTTATATTCCTAAAAAGTATTATTATATTAAAGCTGAATTACAAAATATGTTAGTTCAAGGAACAATATTAAATAATACAGAGGTTATTAGAAATTTTAATGGTTGGTCATGGAATTTTGCAGAAGATGCACATATAGATTATGTTTCAAATTTAGTATATCAATCTATTAGAATGTTAATTGATGAGGATTTTTTGAGAATGTGGGAACATGATAGTTCGCCAAAGGTTGATTATGTTTTGGAAATGAAAAAAGAAATTGCTGAATATTATGGAAAAGAGAATAGTAGAGAATTTTATTTGACATTGGCTAGATTGATTGTTTCAAGAATGTTGATGCGTGATAAAAATAGAATTCGTGAGGAATTTCGTAGAGTTATAAATGCATATGAAAATATTAAAGATAAAAATCAATATGTATTAAGGGTTTCAGAGGAGAGAAAAAGATTACTTACTGAAATTGATTATAAGGATAAGATTCTTAATAGTAAGGAAAATTTGATGGCTGAATTTACAAGAAGAAATAATATGTTACCACCTGATAATAAAATTTTTAATATTAGTGTTTTGGCTGACATGCTTCAAACAGAAAAGGCTAAATGTGTTAAAAGAATGAATGAATTAAATGAATTAGTAAAGCCATCAAATTATATGCAATTAAAAAATGAATTATCAGAAAAATTGCAGATTATGTCAGTAGTTGATGATAGTAAAAATATTAGGGAATTTTCAATCGAATTTTTGAAGGTAGTTTTGAATTGTTTTTCTTACAATATTAAAAATATTAGTTCTAAAGAAGAAATTATTGATATAATATATAAAATGAGATATTTTAGAAAAATTAGAGTTACTGAAAAGGAGACTGTTGAGGATATACCTCAATTGTTTGAAAAGGTTACTAATATATTGAAGTTTGTTGTAACTAAAGGATGCAAGGAAAAAGTTTTTAATATTTTTTGTAAAAACATAGAATGTAATTATAAAATTATTGAGATTGCTCTTGATACGTCAATTTCTAATTATGAGGATATTGATATTTCTTTGAAAATTGAGGATGGACAGTTGGTTGTAAATATTCTTGATAATGATGTTATGGATAAACAAGAGAGATTTGATTTTCTGCTTACGCAAAAAGATTTAAGTGTGAAACAAAATAAACAAATTCCATTGTATGTTATGTAAAAAATTATATACAAATGAAAAGAAAGGGGTAATGTATGAATATTACTTTTTTAGGAGCTGCAAAGACAGTTACTGGCTCAAATTTTTTAGTTGAAGCTGGTGGAAAGAAATTTTTAGTTGATTGTGGTATGTATCAAGGAAAAGCTGCATTAGAAATGGAGAATTCAGAAGAATTTTTATATGATGTAAATGAAATTGATTTTATGTTATTGACTCATGCTCATATAGACCATTCTGGAAGAATACCAAAACTATATAATGAAGGATATAGAGGACCAATTTATGCTCATAGAGCAACTGTGGATTTGTGTTCAATAATGTTGCCTGATAGTGGACATATTCAAGAGACTGAAATCGAATGGAAAAATAGAAAAAGACTAAGAGCTGGTTTAGAACCACTTCCTCCATTATATACTGCTGAGGAGGCTGAAAAATGTTTGGAAATATTTAAACCTGTTGAATATGATACAATTATTGATGTGGCAGATAGTATTCAAGTTAGATTCAATGATGCTGGACATATGCTTGGTTCTAGTATTTTGGAGATTTGGGTTACTGAAAATGGAAAAACTGAAAAAATTGTTTTTACAGGTGATTTAGGAAATAATGATATACCACTTTTGGATTCTCCAACTATGATTGAGAGTGCTGATTATCTTGTAATGGAATCTACTTATGGAAGTAGACTTCATATGAGAAATGATGATAAGGCTAATATGTTTTTGGATATTGTTTCAGAAACATTAGACCATGGTGGTCGTGTGGTTATTCCATCTTTTGCTGTTGGTAGGACTCAGGAAATTTTATATGAAATTGATAAGATTAAAGATAATCATAAAGATGATGAGGAATTTCAAAGAAAATATCAACAGTTGATGAAAACTCCAGTATTTGTGGATAGTCCATTGGCAATTTCTGCAACTGAAATTTTTAAGAAAAATACTGATTTGTTTGAAGAGGAGGTTCAGGAGAAATTAAAACATGGTGATCATCCATTGGAATTTCCAGGATTACAATTTACAAGAACTCCTGATGAATCAAAGGCTTTAAATGATACTTATTATCCTTCTATTATTATTTCTGCAAGTGGAATGTGTGATATAGGAAGAATAAAGCATCATTTAAAACATAATTTATGGAATCCTTCTAGTACAATCTTATTTGTAGGTTATCAAGCACCAGGAACATTAGGAAGAACGATTGTAGATGGTGCTGACAAAGTTAAAATTTTCGGAGAAGAAATTTCAGTTAATGCAAGAGTTGAATATATTGAAGGATATTCAGGCCATGCTGACCAAGAGTGGTTATTAAATTTTGTATATTCTTTTATAAATAAACCAAAACATATTTTCTTGGTTCATGGTGAAGAAGAAAGTGAAGAAGTTTTAAAAGGCTTAATTGAGCAAAACACTGAAATACCTGTTACTATTCCAAGTTTTGGCGAAAAATATGAAGTTGCTGAAATTCCTAAACTTGAGGAGAGATCAGAGTATTCTAAGAAACTTGAAGATCAATATATGAGGTTACAAATCTTAGAAAAATTAGATAAAATTAAGGATGAGATTAATACAATGTCTCAAACTGTTAAGGAACAAAAATTGATGAAGGAAAAACCTGATGACGAAATTTCTAAATTAAATGATAAGGTTAAAAAATTAGAAGAACAAATTAAGGGATTAATAAATTAGAGAGGTATTGTAAATGGAAACAAAATATTTTAATGATGCAATTATCGGAAATAAAAATATGACAGTAAGTTTTTCAAAAAAAGGAGAATTATTAAGATTATTTAATCAATCACCTGATTATAAACAATTTTTTGAATTGTTTCATACAGGTGTTAAGATAAATGATTCTGCGTTAATTTATTTGCATAATGATATTAATAATACATTCAAACAATTTTATATTGAGGAGACTAATGTCTTAACAACTGAAATTGTGAATACGTATTTTAATTTAAAAATTACTCAGATTGATTTTGTTTTAACTAAAGAAAATTTATTGGTGCGTAGATATCATTTTTTAAATAATAATTCAATTGATTTGAATTTGAACTTTTTAGTGTATTCAAAATTATTTACTAATATTAATAATGATGCTTGTGGATTTGTAAAAAATGATGCTTTATTGCAATATACACATGATTATACTGTATGTACATTTGCTAAAGAAAAAATTTCTAGTTATCAAATAAATAATTCTGATGAAACAATTATGAGTGGTGTTTCTGAAGGAAAAGATTATATTGGAATGTCTCCAGATTCAAGCATAGAATATGATTTAGGCATTCTTAAACCTGGTGAAGAGAAAATATTTAATTTGTGTATTAATGTTAATGATAATTCTGAAAAAAATTTATTAAATGATTTAGATCAAGAAATAGAAAGATTTAGAAAAATTGATTTAAAAAAAGAATTGGATGATACCAAAAAGTATTGGAGAAAATATTTAAACAGTCATTCTAAAATTGATTTTAAGAATAATAATTCTTTAAAGAGGATTTATGATAGAAGTATTTTATTGATGCCTCTTTTGCTTAATGAAAAAACTGGAGGTATATCTGCTGGTGTAGAAAGTGATGAGTATAAGACTAGATGTGGAAGATATTCATATTGCTGGCCAAGAGATGCTGTATTTATTACTGATGCAATGGAAAAAATTGGTATGGAAAAGGAATCAGAAAAATTTTATAAGATTTTTTGTAAAATGACTCAAAGTAAAAATGGAGGATGGGAACAGAGATTTTATACTGATGGTAGACTTGCTCCTTGTTGGGGATATCAAATTGATGAAACTGCTAGTGTTATTTTTGGAGTATATCAACATTTTAAGAATACAAAAAATATCAAGTTTCTTAAAGACTGTTTAAAAATGTGTGAAAATGCAATGAAATTTCTTGAAAAATATGTTGAAGATGTATTAACAGGAAATTCAAAAATGCAAAAAAGCTATGATTTATGGGAGGAATATGAAGGAGTTACTTTATATTCTATGTCAGCTATTTTTGCTGGCTATAATGCTATGCTTAATATTTATAAAGAAATTAAGAGTGAATATTCAAATAACAGATTGAAGATAGAGTCTATTGAGAAACAAAGAAAAATTATTGAAAAAGGTCAAAGAGAAATAAAGGAATATGTTTTGAAGACTTTTTATGATGATAATAAAAAATGTTTTGTTCGTAATTTAGATGACAGAAGATTAGATATTAGTATTTTAGGTGCAGTTGTTCCTTTTAATATGTTTTCACATAAAGAAAAGAAATTTCTAAATACAATTGAGAGAATTAATATGACTCTTAGAACATATACTGGTGGATATATTCGTTATGAGGGTGATACATATAATGGTGGATATAATCCATGGGTTATTGCTAATTTGTGGATGGCTAATTATTACATTGAGGCTGGTGAAAAAAAGAAAGCAAAGGAGTGCTTTGAATTTGTTGTGAAATCTGCATCTCCATATGGACTTCTTGGGGAACAGGTTAATAATGAAACTATGCAACCTTCTTGGATTATAGGTTTGGTTTGGTCTCATGCTATGTATATTAATGTTGTTAGTAAACTTGATAAATTGGGGCTTATTTAAATTTCTTGAAATGGATTAGAATAATTTGTTAGGAGGACTAAAATGGCAAAGACAAATACAGTGTTTTTTTGCAATGAATGTGGATATGAGTCTGCCAAATGGCTTGGAAAATGCCCTGCTTGCAATGCTTGGAATTCATTTGTAGAGGAGAAGGTTGTAAAACAGGGAAATAAAAAAGGTGTTGTTTCAAAAGCAGTTGAACCTGTATCAATAAAATCTATTGAGCAGATTAAAATTTCTAGAGTTAGTTCTGGTTTTGATGAATTAGATCGAGTTTTAGGTGGAGGTTTTGTCAATGGTTCTCTAACACTTTTAGGTGGAGAACCAGGAATCGGAAAGTCAACTTTGATATTACAGATTTGTGATAAATATAAAACAGATGGAAAAGTTTTATATGTTTCAGGAGAGGAATCTGCTGAACAAATAAAAATTAGATCAGATAGATTAGGAATAAATAAAGACAATATTATGTTTTTAGGAGAAACAGATATTAACAATATTGAAAGTTCTATTGAAAAGCTTGAACCCAAGCTTGTTATAATAGATTCTATTCAAACTATGTATTCTGATGAAATTACATCTGCTCCAGGTAGTGTTAGTCAGGTTAGAGAGATAACAGCACGTATAATGAAAATGTGTAAAATGAAAGGAATTACAACTGTTATAATTGGACATGTTACCAAAGATGGTACGATTGCTGGACCTAGAGTTTTAGAGCATATGGTTGATGCTGTGTTATATATTGAGGGAGAAAGATATTTTTCATATAGAGTTGTTCGTGGTGTGAAAAATAGATTTGGTTCGACAAATGAGATTGGTATGTTTGAAATGAGAAATGAGGGAATGGTTGAGATAACGAATCCTTCAAGTGTCTTGCTTACTGAAAGGGAGGAAAATCCTCCAGGTTCAGTTATTGTTGCCAGTCTTGAAGGAACTCGTCCTATTTTAGTGGAATTGCAGGCTTTAACTAGTACTACTGTTTTTGGTATGCCAAGGAGAACTGCTAACGGATTAGATTATAATAGGGTAACATTATTAATTGCTGTTTTGGAAAAATTAGGTGGTGTTAATCTTGGAAGCCAAGATGTTTATATGAATATTGTTGGTGGTATTAGAATTAATGAACCTGCACTTGATTTAGGAATTGTTTTATCTGCAGCTTCTAGTTATAAAAATATTAGTATTCCTAAGAGTGTTGCAGTTGTTGGAGAAGTGGGATTAACTGGTGAAATTAGATCTGTAAATATGATTGAAAAAAGATTAAAAGAAATAGAAAAAATGGGATTGAAAACTTGTATAATTCCAGAAACTAATAAAAAACTATTGAAAGAAAATTTTAAATTAGATATAATAGGCTGCAAGGATATAATAGATGCTATGAAGTTTTTAAAATTAAAATAAATTTCTTAGCATTAAATTTGACTATTGTGAAAGTGAGGATACTATGGAAAAGGTAAAGAAGATACTATTAGTGTTAATTGTATTGGCTTTAATCGTTGCAATTGGTTGGATTTCAGTAAATTTTGTTATGAGTAAAACTGATAACAAACAAAATCCAATTGTTACAATGGATGTTGATGGATATGGTACAATAAAGATTGAATTATATCCAGACATGGCACCAAATACAGTTAAGAATTTTGTGAGATTGGCTCAAAGAGGATATTACAATGATAAGACATTTACAGATGTTGAGAAAGGTTTTATTCGTGGAGGTTTAACAGAAACTGCAAATAGTGATGGAACTACAACACAAAATGGACCAAAATTGAGTAATTTACGTGATTTAGCAGATGGAGAAAAAGATCAAGATTATTCAATAAAAGGTGAATTTATTGAAAATGGATTTAATCAAAATACATTGTCTCACCAAAGAGGTGTAATTTCAATGTATAGAAAGTCTTATAGTGATTATGAAGAGGATATGTTAATGGTTCAAAAGATGGGATATGAATCTTATGCTGAAACTTTAGTAACTGAATTATATAATTCTCAAAGTGCTGGTTTCTTTATTGTAACTGATGATGAACAAGGTTTTGATGGTTCATATTCTGCTTTTGGAAAAGTTATTGAAGGTATGGATGTTGTTGATAAGATCTCACAAGTTGAATTACAAAAATCAACTGGAAGTGATGGAACAGAAACAACTACAACAAAACCTGTTACAGCTCCTGTTATAAAAAATGTTTCAGTTGAGACTTTTGGTGTTGATTATGGAATGCCTGAAACAGCTGAATTCTTTGATTTTGATTCAATATTTAGTTGGTTTATGCAAAGTTATATGCAACAACAAAATCAATCATCAGGAACTGACTTGACAGGTCTTGGTACATCAGGAGAGTAATGTATAAAGGAGTTTTTATATGTTAAAAAAAGAAGTTGGTGTTACGTTTATTCTTTTGGTTATAACAATTATTGTTTTATTGATTGTTGGAACTGCAGTTGCTACTGCTGGAATATCAACATACAATGAGTCAAAAGTTAAAATATATTTGAAAGAAATGGATGCAATTAGGGAGAAAATTAATTTGTATCAACAAAAGGCTAATATTAATCCTGATTTGAATTTTGAGGAGATTGGTAGGTCTGTTGATGAAATTGAGAGTGCTAGAAATGTTTTAAATACTTTGGAGATTAATGAAGACGAGTATAATGAATATCGTTATTTGTCTTCTAAGGATATTGCGTCTGAACTTAGTTTAGAGAATATTTCTGATGATATAATAATTAATGTTAAGAGTAAAAAGATTTATTCGATTTCACCAATTAAGTATAATGATAAACTTTATTATTCTGCTGAAGATTTAAGAAGTGATGTATAATATAAGGAAGGTTCTATTCATGTTTTTTATGAATAGAGCTTTTTTTGTTTTGTGTGAAATAGTATCAAAAAAGTTACTAATTTTTTGCAAAAATATGCTGCAAAAATGTGACAAAAGTGGCTTAATGATATAAAAAGATAGAGAAAACCTTGACAAATTAGGGAAAATGGTGTAAAGTATATTAGCATTACAAAAAAAGAGGTGGTTGTCATGGATAAAAATATTAAAATGAGTATACTTTGCCAGATATATGGTAAGTTATTAACTGAAAAACAATATCAAGTCCTTGATGACTATTATAACAATGATTTATCTCTTTCTGAGATTGCAGAAAATTTGAATATTACGAGACAAGCTGTTAGAGATAATATAAAAAAGGGGGAAAATAAACTTTTCGAGTATGAAGAAAAGTTGGATGTTATGAAAAAAACAATTGATCAAGAGGAGAAGATTGCAATTATATTGTCTGAGATAACTAAAATTGAATCTAAATCTTCTGATAAAGAAATCGGAGAGATTTTAAATCATATTCGACAAGAGTTAAATTGTTTGGTTTAAATTTTAAGAATTTATGATTATCAATATTGGCAGAATTTTGGTAATCTATATAATAAGAAAATCATATAGATTGCTTATTATATAAAAAGTATTGTTGTACAGAAGATTTACTGAAAATTTTAAATTTTCGGATTTATTCTGAGAAGTTGAAAAAATTGTTAAGAATATCTGTCTATGCTTACAATTGAAGGGAGATTAATATGGCTTTTGAAGGTTTATCATCTAGGCTTCAGGAGATTACTAGAAAATTAAAGGGTAAGGCTAGAATTACAGAATCAGATTTAAAAGAAGTTTTGCGTGAAGTAAAATTTGCTTTATTAGATGCTGATGTTAATTATAAAATCGTTAAGGATTTTGTTAAAGTAATAGAGGAAAAAGCTTTGGGGCAAGATGTACTTAAGTCATTAACTCCAGGACAACAAGTAATAAAGATTGTTAAAGATGAGTTAGTAAACTTATTAGGTGGAGAGAGTAGTAAAATTAATTTTACTTCAAATCCTCCAACAATTATAATGCTTGTTGGTTTGCAAGGTTCTGGTAAAACTACAACTGCTGGTAAACTTGCAAATTTAATTCGTAAACAAGGAAAAAATCCCTTATTAGTTGCGTGTGATGTGTATAGACCTGCTGCTATAAAGCAGTTACAGGTTGTTGGAAAACAGTTAAATGTACCTGTTTATGCTAATGAACAAACTAAAGATGTTGTTTCAATTGCTAAACAAGCATTGAATGTGGCTATATCAAAATTAAATGATGTTGTGATTTTAGATACTGCTGGTAGACTTCATATTGATGAAGAACTTATGCAGGAACTTAAAAATTTAAAATCTAATATAAAACCTCATGAAATTTTATTAGTTGTTGATTCAATGACTGGTCAAGATGCTGTTAATGTTGCTGAGAGTTTTAATAGTAGTTTAGGTATTGATGGAGTGGTTCTTACTAAATTAGATGGTGATACTAGAGGTGGTGCTGCTTTATCAGTTAAAAAAATTACTGGAAAGCCAATAAAATTTGCAGCAACTGGTGAAAAACTTAGTGATATTGAAGAATTTCATCCTGAAAGAATGGCTTCAAGAATTTTAGGAATGGGTGATGTTTTATCTATTATCGAAAAAGCTGAGGAAACTTTTGATGCAGAAGAAGCTCTTAAGATGGAGAAGAAACTTAGAAAACAAAAATTTGATTTGGAGGATTACTTAGCTCAATTAAGACAAATAAAGAAAATGGGTTCTTTTTCTTCTATTTTAAAAATGTTACCTGGAATGGGAAATTTAAAAAATATTCAAATAGATGATAAAGAATTTGATAGAGTTGAGGCTATGATTTGTTCTATGACTCCTGAAGAAAGAAGAAATCCAAAGATTTTAAATGGTAGTAGAAGACAAAGAATTGCTAAAGGAAGTGGAACAAAAGTACAAGATATTAACAAATTCATGAATTCTTTTGAAATGACACAAAAAATGATGAAGAAATTGACAAATAACAAAGGTGCTATGAAAAAGATGATGAGAGGTCTTGATGATGGAAATCTTGATTTGAATGATATTACTAAGAATTTAAAATAATGTTGTTATTAAATTTTTAATTTTAATAAATAAGAAATTTTTAGGAGGTGAAATTTATGGTAAAAATAAGATTACAAAGACAAGGAAAGAAAAAAGCTCCATTCTATCATATAGTTGTTGCTGATTCAAGAAGAGCTAGAGATGGAAGAATAATTGAAAAAATAGGAACTTATGATCCAATGACAGATCCATCTACAGTTGTTTTAGACAAAGAATTAGTTGAAAAATGGATTAAAAATGGTGCAAAACCAACTGATACAGTAAAAAGACTTATTGATGAAGCTAAATAATAATGTTGGGTGGTAAAAAGCATGAAAGAAATTTTAGAAATTATGATTAAAAGTCTTGTTGAAGATAAGGATTCAGTATCAATTGATGAAGTTGCTCAAAACTCTGAAATTAAGTATGAGGTTAGAGTAAATGAAAAAGATATGGGTAGAGTTATTGGAAAACGAGGAAAAATTGCACAATCAATAAGAACAGTAATGAAAGCTATTGCTGTTAAGGAAGACAAAAAAGTTAGTATAGAATTTATTGATTAGGAAAGAAAATATGCAAGAATATTTTGAAATTGGTCAAATTGTTAATACATCTGGATTAAAAGGATTGGTAAAAGTAAATCTTTTTACAGATGATATTACAAAAATTGAAGAATTTGATAAAGTAATAATTGAAAAAAATAAGAAACAAGAAGAATATGAGATTGAGGAAGTTAAATATCATAAAAATCAAGCTTTAATAAAATTTAAAGGTATTGATAATATTGATGAAGCAGAAAAGCTTAGAAATGCATATTTAAAAGTTCATCGTGATGATGAACCAGAACTTCCAGAAGATACATATTATATTGTTGATTTAATTGGTCTTGATGTTTTTTCAGATGATGGAAATAAATTAGGAGTATTAAAAGATGTGTATCCGATTCCTTCAGGAGAACATGATATTTATGTTGTTGATACTGGGGAAAAAGATTTACTTTTACCAGCAATTGGTGAAGTCATTATTAATATTGATATTTCCAATAAAAAAATGATTGTTCATTTATTACCTGGATTAGTTTAAGAGGTGGTGTTAAAATGAAGTTTGATGTTTTAACATTATTTCCAGAAATGTTCGAACCATTAAAACAGAGTATTATTAAACGTGCTTCTGAAAGAAAAATAATTGATATTAATTTAGTTAATATTAGAGATTTTTCAGAGAATAAGCATAATAAGGTTGATGATACTCCATATGGTGGAGGAGCAGGAATGCTTATGAAGGCTGATGTAGTGGATAGGGCATATAATTCGGTAAAATCTGAAAATGCAAAGGTTGTATATCTTACTCCACAAGGAAAAACTTTAAATCAAAAAATAGTTAAGAACTTAGCAAAACAAGAACATTTAATTTTACTTTGTGGTCATTATGAAGGTATTGACCAAAGAGTTTTAGATAAAATTGTTGATGAGGAAATTTCTATTGGAGATTATGTTTTAACTGGTGGTGAATTGCCAGCAATGGTATTAATAGATAGTGTTTCAAGATATGTTGAAGGAGTATTATCTAACGAATCAACTGAGGAAGAATCTTTTTCAAATGGTTTACTAGAATATCCTCAATATACTAGACCAGAAGTTTTTGATAATGTTAAGGTGCCAGATGTTTTAATTTCTGGACATCATGAAAATATTCGTAAATGGCGAAAAAAAAAGTCTTTAGAAAATACTTTAAAAAAGAGACCAGATTTGTTAGAGAATATAGAGCTAACGGAAAAGGAAAAAGACTATATAGAAAAATTAAAGAAGGAGGTCCACAAGTAATGGATATTATAAAATCAATTGAACATGAACAACTAAAGAATAAGATTCCTGATTTACGTATTGGTGATACTGTTAGAGTGCACGTAAAGATTAAAGAAGGAAATAGAGAAAGAATTCAAGTATTTGAAGGAATAATAATTAAAAAACAAGGTGGAGGAGTTAATGCAACATTTACAGTAAGAAGAATTTCTTATGGTGTTGGTGTTGAAAAAACTTTCTTAGTTCATTCACCAAATGTTGAAAAAGTTGAGGTTACTAGAGTTGGTAAAGCTAGAAGGGCTAAATTATATTATTTAAGAGATAGAGTTGGTAAGGCTGCTAAGACTAAAGAAAAGGTAGGAGCAAGAATCGAAACTAGAGAAATAGTTGTTAAAGAGGAAGTTGTTCCAGGAGAAGCTGAAGTTGCTGAAGATGCTACAAACGTAGCTCCAGAAACAGTTGAAGCTCCAGTAGTTGAAGAAGTTAAAGCAGAAGAACCAGTTAAAGAAGAAGTTAAAGTTGAAAAAAAAGCTTCTGAAGAAACTAAAGCTACAGATAAAGAATAATTTATAAAAGATCATCATATATTTCGTTTGGAATAGTGATGATTTTTTTTGCTAAAAATTGGTTGACATAATGATGATTGAATGATATAATTCTCATTGAAATGTTAATAAACATTTGCTGTAACACAAAAAAAGTTTTTTGCATTTAAGGAGGTAGCATCATGAAAGCTAATTTATCATCAAAGAAAGAAGCTAATGTTATTGAGAAAGATGTTAATTTACGGTATATTTATCCAGATGAGGATTCTTTGAAAAAGGTTGGTTTTAAGTTTGAAGAACTTTCAGTTGAAAAATGTTTGGTGCTTTTACCAGAAAACTGGTATTTTGCAGAAGTTGAAACAGACGTATATGATGCATACGAAATTTTTGATGAAAAGAAAAGATTACGTGCTAGATTCCGTTACAATGAAAGGTGTGCGGTATTGAGTTTACTTCCACGATATGAGCTGAACATCAGGGAAGACAACGATTATCAAGAAATTGTTGTAAAAGGTGCATATGATAATTTCATATATGTAGCAGGTTTTTGTAAAGAACTTTTTAGTGAAGAATATTACGAAGTTCTAAGAAAAGCAGAGGTATTTATGAAATGTCATTATCCTGGTTGGGAAGACCCAACTAAATATTGGGATTAATAATCAAAAAATGGTTGCCAGAAATTTTTGGCAACCATTTTTGATTTACACTAAGAAATTTATATACTATTTCTCAGTATATATTTAGATGTTTTCATTTTTATCTTCTTCTTCTTTTTCATTTTTTGGCGTTGTAATCTTCTTCCATAAAAAAGGTTCAGCTAAAGTTTCAATTAAGCACAAAAATACTATAATATGTAGTATAATCATGTGTACATCAGAACTATTTGTGTAATGAAGCAATGTGTATATAGCATTACCTAACATTAATACTGCACCTATAAAAAAAGGAACACGTTCAAATTTTGACAACCGTGCAGGTACTTCTTTAAAATGTTTAATGCTAATTACTATGCACATAACTAAAGTGACGATTGTAAAAAAGTAAAAAATAATATTAAGAATTGTAAACATCATACGAAAACCTCCTAAAAATCTTTTATTGTTGATAAGTTACTATATATGTGAAACCAAAAAGTAAGAGGAATTTCCTCCACTAATTAGTGAATAGAAATTTTGTAAATAAGCTACAATTACTATTATATCAGCTTTTCTGCAAAAGTCAAGAATTGATTGTTGTATGAGTTGACTTTTTATGTTAATCATAATATAATTGTTCTGTTACTAATTTTTTATGTTAGTTAAATAATTCTAACTAATATTTAAAAAGGTTGAGCTCATAATAAAGCAGGATGGAATATTAAATTCAGAAAGGAGTATATTATGTCAGTATTAACCAATTTTTTAACAGTATATGAATTAAATGTTGAAGAAGCTAGTAAAAAGTATGTAGAAAAGTTAAATGAATTCCGGAAAACAGTTGAAATGATGGAGAAAACTTTTGATTCTAAAGTTTCAGAGGACTCCGAAATAGGCAAGAGTATTTTAAAAAAAGAAGCTCAAGTATTTCGGAAGTTTTGGAATGAAATTGGATTTATTCCAGAGGAATTCCAGAATACTTGTTTAGGAACTAAGAATGATTATAATTATTTAACTGATTTATCAACTTATCCAGTAGTAAAGGTAGTAGAGCTGAAAAACATTGCAGAAAAACTGGGCTTGGTAATATTACCTATGGATTATGTTGATATGGATGGTATTATTGCAGGTTACACAAAAATTAATCAAGCATATGCACAAAGAATTAATGATGAGTATTGCAGATTTAAGAGAATTATTGCTAAGGTAAGAAACTATACTGGTAATAAACGGTTATATATGTTAGCACCTGTTGCTGTTTATATGCCGTGGAAAGAGGTAACTATTGAAACTGCTATACCAAAGTTTTTTTCGAGTAGCTTAGAGCATATTTCAGTCATTCTTGATTTAATTATTCCGGCCCAGAGAAATTTATACAAAAAGATATCTTCTGATAAAGAAGATGATAAGAATTTCAGGGAAGAAATGCAATTAAATTTTGAGCAGGTTGAAAAAGCAATAAAAAGTTGTCATCCAAGACCTAATGGCATGGTAAAACAATGTAGAGTAAGCGATGCTAGAAATACTAGAGCAGATAATGTACAGAACATGAGTTATGAAGAAAGAAAAAGACTGGATGATGCACATAGAAAATCCACTTTAGGTTTTTATGACTTAGATGAAACTTATGCATATGAAAAACAGATTTGGGATGCGTTACATCCACCAGTTTGTTTAGGAGATGACCCTATCATTTTTGCGATGGACTCTGAGATTAATATTTTAAAAGTTAAAGATGATACTATTGCACATGTAGGATTATGTTTTGGTGAAGATGTACCAGAGGAAATTTTTAAGAGATGTAGCATGACAGCTGTTAATGATGAAAGATTTGAATCTATTACTTTTAGTTTAAAAGCATGATTTGATGTTACTGTTAAAGAGGCGAAGAAAAGATTTCTTCGTCTCTTTTTAGGTTATGTTGCTAAAAATATTTTAAAGATAGAAAAAAGAATTGATAAGATTTAGGTAGTAATAGTAATTTCATTAATAATAAATATATTTTTGACGTGCTAATTATAAAGATGTGATATAATGAGAGTGAAATTGTTGAGTGATTTTACAGTTTAATAATAATATTTTTTTAGTGGAGAAATGTGTAAAAATCTATTTTAGATAATTTATAGTTCATATGGTTTAAATTCAAAATTAAATCCTATAAATTCATGAGTTTTAATATTTAAAAAATTATTTATATCATTGTTGGCTGGTGAAGAAGCATCTTTTATTCTACAAACTTTATTGTTTAATCTAACTAATGGATTAACGTATCTTTTCTTTCCTTTTACAGTAGTACAATAGATTTCATTATTTGGTGTATCACTTTTATAAACGGAATTTCTTGTTGCATTTTGAAAATTTTTAAATGCATTTTTTATATAATCATCTTTACAATTTTGAATTAATTGTAATACCTCTTTTTCAGAGAAATTATACAAATCATCAATTGTAATATAATTTTTTATATTCATTGATTTTATAATATCAGCAATAAATTGCATACACAACCT
Source organism: uncultured Clostridia bacterium (assembly GCA_934149115.1). GTDB lineage: Bacteria > Bacillota > Clostridia > TANB77 > CAG-508 > UMGS1994. Next base: position 8,154 of record CAKPDW010000015.1, on the reverse strand, counting down.
ATCTTCATCTTCAATCCAACGAGGCCATAATTTTGAAATATTGTGTATAAATTTTTCACACAATTTTACATCTTTGAAAGCTAATTCATCGATACCATCTTCGTTTTGTAATATTATAATATTACTATAGTATTTTTCAATATCTTCAAGTTCGAATACTTTTACTTGATAAAGACCACCAGATAAAGTGTATTCGAATCTATCAGCACTCAATTTTGGTGTGTCATTATCTGCAATAGGATAAATATGATAGTCGGAAACTTCGCTAACTTTTATATTATCTCTTTTTAATAAAGTCATTATTTCTTTTGAATTTCTAATTATTTGTTCAGTTCTTTCCTCAGTAGATTCTTGTTGTTCAGAATCTCCATTCATAAAGTCAATGCAATGTTTAAATGTAGGAGTTGCAATATCATGGAATAAACCAGAAAGAGTTTGCTTTTTATCATGTGTAAAATGCCATATAATTAAAGCAACAGCCACACTATGAGTTAATGTAGAATAAAAATATTTATCATTATATACTTTTGTATATAGTGTGCCACAAGACATACCAATTCCATCAAGCCTAAGCATTTCTGGAACATAAATGTATTCTAATAACCATTCTGGAAATTTTGGTGATAATATTGTTAAGTAGTTTTGTATTTCTTTATTCAAATTTTTTAAATATTTGTTCATAAAATTAACACTCCTTTTAAAATTTTAGATATTACTTTATGAAATTAAGTATATCTTAAGTTTTCCTTTTTTGCATTAAATTTGTAAAATAATTATATTTTTATGATGAAATTTAGAGTAGAGGTTTTGATTTTAAAATTAGACTTTGTTTGTTATTAACTATATATTTAATATTTACTTTAATTTGGCAAAAAAAGTTTTATGAAGTTTTTTCAGATATTGTGGAATGGGAGTTCTTATTGTATTCTGGAATAAATACTGAAAAATTAATAGTTGCAATGCATATAAAAAAGTGTATTTCTATTATAAAATAATAGAAGTATAGTATTTTTAATATAAAAAAACCTCACTGACAAAAGTCAGTGAGGCAGGAAAATTAACTCAAACACTGTGAAATATTATAAATATTCACGAAGATATTGGCTTGTTGTTATAAAATCAAAAACCTCGTACATCCCTGATGATGTAGAATGTTTGTTAGTCAAACCATTCTTATCACTAAGGTAGTATCCATTAGGCAAATTGAGTTTACTTACATCATTGCAACTTGCGATAATGATCTCTGGATAAGAGTCATTGCAAAAGCAAATTGCAGTGCCAGGGTTGAGTTTTTTCAATTCTGCTGTTAATCGAGTAACGCCTAAATTTTCCATTTTAGTACCTCCAAAAATTTTACATGGTTGATAGGTTCAAAGAAGTAAACACGAGGTCTACGTAGATAAAGGCATATAGCACTGAATCTATTCATAGTATAACATACTTTACATAAAATTGCAAACTTAAATTAATTTTTTTTTAATGAGATTTTGATTAGTGAAATGTTCCATGACAAAAAGTGTCAAAGAGTGACGTGTACCAATAAAATTGTGTAAAGGAGCACACTGTGCTCCTCTACGAAAAAATGTGTAATCTAAAATTTAATGATTGCAAAAAAACATTCATGTGACATTAAAAAACTTATGAACAGAAAAGTCCGTAAGTTGATTTTAACTGGAGCGATTACGGAGCAGGTATGCGAAAAAAATGTATCTGAATTGTAAGGCTCTTTTTATATAATTCGATTTATTGTCTATACTTTAACATAACTTTAAAAATTTTTCAATAAATTTTTAAAAAATGTCCCCTTTTCACGAAAAATATGTTATAATTTTTCTCAATAGGGGGACAAAAATATGAAAAATAGTGAAAAAATAATTTTAAAAATGAGAGAAAACAATGGTGTTATTACTTCTAATCATATCAAACAAATGGGAATAGATAAAAAAGTAATTGCAAGATTATTAGCAGATAAACAAATTGAAAGAGCTGAAAAAGGTATTTATATACTTCCAGAAACAATAGGAGATGAATATTTTAATAAGACATATGGAAAAAATGCAATATATTCGCATATGACAGCTTTATATTTTCATAATCTTTGCAATAGAGTGCCAATGATTTATGATATCACTGTTACAAAAAAATATTATGGTGTTTTAGATAATGACCAAAAAGTTTTGTTGCATAAAGTTGATAAAGAATTATTAAATCTAGGAAAAATGAAAATTAAAAGTCCTCAAGGGCAAGATATTGATGTTTACGATATAGAAAGATGTTTGTGTGATTGTTTAAAAGATAAAAATACAATTGCTTCAGAATACATAAAAGAAGCATTTAATATTTATTTTAAGGAAATGAAAAAAGATACTTTTAAAATTATGAAATATGCAAAAAAACTACGCATTGAAAAAGAAATGCACGATTATTTGGAGGTGTTGCTATAAGTGAATGAAGAAAAATTAAAAAATAAAATAAAAAAGAGGGCAAAAGAAATTGGTGCTCAGCCACAAGAGTTAATGCAAATGTATTTTTTTGAAAGATTATTATATAGAATATCAATTAGCCAATACAAATTCAATTTTATTTTAAAAGGTGGATTATTGCTATCAGCTATTATTGGAGATGAAAGAAGAACAACAAGCGACATGGACACTATGATAAAAGGTATAGATATTGAAAGTGATGAACTATTAAAGATAATTCAAGAAATCACTAACATTAAAACAGATGATGCTATTTCTTTTGAAATAGAAAAAACAAGGGAAATTAGAGTAGACGACGTTTATGGTGGAATTAATATAAAGTTAATTGCTAAAAAAGATGGTTTAATTGTTCCTTTATTTATAGATATTACTACTAAAGATCCAATTACACCAAAAGAAATAGAATTTAAATACAAAAGTATATTTGATGATGAATACATAAAAATAATGGCATTTAATAAAGAAACCATTATTGCTGAAAAATTTGAAACTCTTATAAAGGATACTGAAACAAATACAAGAGCTAAAGATTTTTATGACTTGTATGTTCTTATAAAAGAATACTGGAATGAATTAGACAAAACAAATTTAATTAAAGCTATACGAAATACATGTAAAAGAAGAGAAAGTTTATATATTCTTGATGAGTTAGAAGAAAGATTTGATTTCATCAAAGAAAGCGCTATATTACAAGGCGAATGGGATAAATATCAGATTTCTCATTTGTATGCTAGAGATATTAATTATGCAGATATAATGAAGAATATAAATTTAATTATTGAAGAACTAGCAAAAGAAGTTGCTACTATATAAGAGGTGAAGTTAAATGGGATTAATAAATATAGCAAGTGGAAATTCTACTTGGCGAGGTTTGGATTATTATAAAGAAAATAAAGTTAGCGATTATAAAAATACAAGCGATTCTGAGTATGAAGGTATAGTAAATGGTAGTAATGGCAAAAAATACAATGTATTTATGGATATAGAACATCCAAGAAAATCAAAATGTGATTGTCCTCATGCTAAAGATAAACGAATTATCTGTAAACATATAGTAGCTCTTTATTTTACAGCATTTCCTGATGAAGTTGACAAATTTTTGAAAGAAGTCGAAGAAGCAGAAAAAGAATACGAAGCATACGAAGAAGAATTATATAATAAAACTATTAAATATATTAATTCAATGTCTAAAAATGAATTAAAAGAAGCTTTAATCGAAACATTAAATGTTGCTCCTGAATGGGTTTATGATAGATTTGTAAGAGATAGAGTTGGTTATTAAATAAACAAAATTGATATCATTAAAGTCATTTTATCACATTATAAATCTAGTAAAATTATTATAAAATTATTATAAAATATTTTTTAGAGGTAATGATATGAATTTTGATGAAATAGTTGATAATAGACGTTCTGCTAGATTGTTTACAAATGATGAGGTTTCTGAAGAACAATTAGAAAAGATTTTATCTAGTGGAAGTCTTGCACCTTCTGCAAGAAATAGACAACCATGGAAATTTTATATTTTAAATGCTGAACAAAAAAATGATATTATGAATATGCTTTTTGAATGGGATAAACAAAACCCAAAAGAAAGAACCAGTGTAAAAGGATCAGCAGAGCAAATGCGTACAGCTAATAAAATGATAATGATTTATAGTGATGGGTATAAATCTAAATCAAAAAATGAGAATTATAAAAAACCTGATTATATATCATTAGGATGTGCCATAGAAAATATGAGCTTACAAGCTGTAAATTTAGGTTTGGGTAGCTGTATTTTATGTGATACTTTATATATAGAAAATGAAATTGATAAATATCTAGGAATTAAAGATTTTGAACAAATATGTGGATTTATTATTGGTAATCCAATATATAACTATCCACCTAAAATAAAAAAAGACTTAAAAGATTTATTATTAAATTAATAAACACAAAACAGATGGTATTCGCCATCTGTTTTGCATTGCGGAATTTTATTCTTTGTCGCATTCACACCTTGCTGTCCAGATTTCATCAAGTATCTTCTTGCGATAGTAAGGATTACAGTTACAATAAAAATCAACATAGAATTTCATCAACCGCTCTTTACATTTATCACATGTTTTAGGAAACTGCATAATACCTTTTGTAAAAGTATTTTCTCTGTTTCCCCACCATGCAATAGTAAACTTGTCCAAATATTTTTCAGGAATTCTATGAAGAAGTTCAATAAATTCCCAAGAGGAAATTTGGTCATAAACACCAATATCTTGCCAATGCTTTAACATTGTATTCTTTTTGATGTTTATTGGAAATAGTACCGCAGTAGTTCCTTCAGGCATCTTGCCATAAATAAATTCGAGAGAATTTAAACAGTCTTGAATTTGTTCTTCACGAGATAAGAAGGGAGCACCTAAAAGCACATTAATTTGAAGACCAATTTTGTATTTTTCACACAATCTTGTTACTTCAAGGTACTTTTCCATATCTATATCTTTATTATAGATTGCTCTGATATCTTCATCAGCTGACTCAAATCCCATTTCAAACTGTATTTCTTGTTCTTCTCCAAGAATTCTTCTTATGTCCTGAAGTTTCTTCTCTGTGATTGTATTGTAATGAGTTTCCATTGTAATTACAGGAATGTTCCTGTGGGATACAAAATGTAATATCTCAAGAAATAAATCATAGGGAATTTCCCTTTCAGAAAGAAAAGAGCCGTTTGCCTCGAGTTCCAACTCAACTATATCAAAATCTTCAAGTCTAATTTTTTGAAGTTCGGGTTTGACCATTTCCAAAGTAAGATTGTAGTCAAAACCATAATTGCAAAAAGTACAAGCATTTTCGCATCCACAAGACATGAAAAGCAATTGATAAGTTTTATTTTCTACTCGAGCGAGAGATACTACTGGTGTTCCTGCTTCAGTTTTGATATTTTTCCGCATTTTCCAGATTTCACGAGTTAAATATTCATTCATCTCATAACCTCCTAGTCAATTCAAATTTAGATAGTATTCTACATATTTATTGTATCTCTTTTCAGAATAAAACAAGTGACCTTTTTAATACTAAAAAAATCACTTGTTTTATCTATTTTATTGGAATATATAATTTTAATTTATTGTTTGGTAAATATTCTTCGATATCTGGTAAATCTTCTAATTCACATTCAATATTAGGAATAATTGTCCTATATATTTTTTTGCAAAATTCATATAATGAAGTAGAATTTATATAATCACATTCGAAAACTAAATAATTACTAGGCTTTATATTTAATTCTATTGCATTTTCAAATTTTTCTGTAGAGGCTATATAATATATTGCTTCGTCTATAGTACACGTTTTATCATATTCTAATAAACCATATTCTTTTTTTCCTTTTATGTATTTATAATTATCTTTCCAAAATAGAGGAGCTTCATTATGGCAGTTTTTAATTGTTGTTTTCATAGAAATAGCATATAAATTAAACTCTCTATTTTTTTCTATATGATAATTAAATTCATCTGTCACATCTTCATTTATTAGTTCATATTGTGAAAAGAATTTTATATTTGTTTTATTATTGTTTATTTCACTTGGAATAAACCCCATCATAGATTTGAAGGCTCTAGAAAAAGCTTGTGAAGATTCATAATTATATTTTATTGCAATATCGATTATTTTTTCTTTACCATCAAGTAAATCTAGTGCAGACATACTTAATCTTCTTTTTCTTATATAATCAGCCAAAGTATAATTGGTTACAAATAAAAATATTCTATGCATTGTATATTCGTTTACCCCAAGTATTTGAGCTAGTTTTTTATAGCTAATTTCTTCACAAAGATTATCTTCTATATAATTAATTAAATCATCAAATCTTTCATTACTTTGTTTATTCATATATTTTCCTCAAATTCTTATAAAACTAAAATTAGTATAACATTTTTTCTATAAAAATACAAATTACTAAAAAATCATTATATATTATTAAATAAATTGATAAGTGAAAAAGTAAATGCAAGTATCAATAGTATCCATAGCAATAAGTCTTACATTCAGTCTTAATGTACAATATAATGCAATTTTGTTATAATAATTTAGTAAATGTTTTTGGTGGAAATGGAGTAATATTATGATTGAAAAAGGAAAACAAATTACATTAAGCCAAAGAAATATAATTGAAGAAATGTTAAACCAAAGACGTAGAAAATATGAAATAGCAAATGAATTAAATAAAACACAATCAACAATTGCGAGAGAAATTAACCACCATAGGATTTTAAAACCACATAATATTTATAAATCACAAAATATGTTTAATTGTAAATATTTTGTTAATTGCAAAGTTTGTACAAATAAATGTCGTATATTTCAACCAATATCTTGCAAAGGCAGAGATAGAAACATTGGTGCTTGTAATAATTGCTCAAAACTTAAAACATGCAACTTAGACAAATACTTTTATTATGCAGAAGAAGCACATAAGAAATATAAATATACCTTAACAGATTCAAGACAAGGAGTTAATTTAAACACAACCGAATTAATTGAATTAGCACATCTTATTTGCCCATTAATAAAAAAAGGACAATCAATTTATACAATATTAAATAATCATCCAGAGATAAAGTTTTGTGAAAAAACAATATATAATTATATAGAAATGGGGTTGTTTAGAGATTGGGGCGTAACAAACATAACATTAAAGAGAAAAGTAAAAAGAAAGTTACCAAAGAAACAGTTAAAGAAACGCAAAGAGCCACAAAATTACAATGGAAGAACATATACAGATTATTTAGAGTATAAAATACAGAATCCAAATATAACAACAACAGAAATGGATACAGTATACAATAGTCAGACTGGACCATACATCCAGACATTCATATTTGAAAATACAGAGTTTATGATTGGAATATTACATACAGAAAAAACGTCAGATTCAATGTCAGAAAGTTTAAATACATTACAAGATAAATTATCTAGCAAAGAATATGAGCAACTATTTTCTGTACTGTTAACAGACAGAGGGACAGAGTTTATAAAGGCACAACCATTTGAAATAAATATACATACGGGCGAAATAAAAGGAAAAATATTCTATTGTGATCCAATGCAATCAAGTCAAAAACCACATGTAGAAAATAATCATAATTTTATTAGAGAAATACTTCCAAATGGTCAAGACTGGAGTCATTTAACACAAGAAAAGTTAGATTTAATGTTTTCGCATATAAATTCTACACCACGAGAAAATTTAGGAGGAAAAACGCCGTATGAAATATTTACTTTTATATATGGTGATGAATTAGCGCAAAAATTAAACATACAAAAGATAGCTAAAGACGAGGTTACGACTAATCCTCGCCTTTTAAAATAAATTAAATAAAACTTACAACCAAAAACATTTGCATAACTGAAAAACTAAATGCCAAGCAAAATAGCATTTACTTTTACCCGAAAAAAAATTAATGCAATTTTGCTTATTAGTTATGCAAATTTTCTTTGGAATATATGTTAATTTTACACAAAAATAGCAATAAAAGCAATAATTGTAGAATTAAATATTGCTTTTAAATTGCTATTTATCTTACAATTTGCATTTACTTTTTCACTTGACGGTAAAAAATATGAGTGGTGTTGGAAATAGATTAGCACCAATATTGATTGCAGAGATTGGAGATATAAGAAGATTTAA
>CAKPDW010000014.1 GCA_934149115.1 uncultured Clostridia bacterium | reverse complement strand
ATGTACAACTGTGTGAAATAACTTTATAATGTATATCAAAGAAATAAGTGTATATTGAAAAAGTTTTGGAGGAATCTCATGATAGTAATAAAGAAGGAAAATGATAATAAATTTAAAAATATAATTCATACAAAATTAAGAAAGAACAACATAGAAAAATGTAAATGGTTAAGAGATAAATATATCTAGTATTGAAAATAGTAATCTGTATTTTAGTAATAATTCGCGAAAAAAACATAGCCTGTACTGAAAAAATAAAGGAGTTGGTTTAAAGTGAAAGAAGATAAAAAAGAAGAAAAACTAATATAAAAAAGTCAGTAGTAAGTAGAATTATATTCAATCTTACTACTGTTTTTATTATAATATTTTAAAAAATTTATTATAAATATCTTGTTTTTCAGGATAATTAACTTTTTGAATACTATTTTCAAAATCATCTCTATTAAATTTAATTATTTTTTCTTTTATTTCAACAATTTTATTATCAACATAAATTACATTATAAAAAGTTTTATCATCATGGACACAGCCACTAGATCCTAAACAATAATATTTATTTTCGCCATTTTCAAAGTAGAATTTATTATGTATGTGGCCAAATAAATTATATTTTCTTTTATTTGGTATTCTAACATCATTTTGATTTTCTTTTTTTCTTATATCAATTTCAAAAAAAGGGTAAACATCTGCTGAAATAGAATTTTTTAGAAAAAAGTGACTTAAAATAAGGTCGGATTTTTCACAATCTTTTGATAAATTGCAATTAGATAAAAAAGCTCTATCATTATTATCTAACAAACTTGCTATCCATTTATGATGTTCCGTATGATTTCTTCCAGCTCCAAAAATTTCATTTTCTTTGAAATTATTTAAAAAATATATTTCATGGTTTCCAAGAATCATTTCAATTTTATTTTCTTCTATTAATCGTAAAGTTTCCTTAGAATTGGGACCAATTCCTATAACATCTCCTAAACAGATTATACTATCTATAGGTTCCTTTTTAATATCTTCTAATATAGCTTGTAGAGCTTGAAGATTTCCATGAATATCGGAAAAAACAGCTATTTTTTTCATACATACTTCTCCTTGTGAAACATCTTAATATAACAATCAGTCTATCAACAAGCAAGGAATATGTCAAATTTATTTTTTACTATTGACAGAAATAATGTTTTGCATAAAATTATAATAGGTATTTAAAATTTATTAGAAGAAAATTCAGTTGTCAAGGAATGCTTGTCAACTACTAAAGATATAAAAGCTATAAAACAAAATATTATAAAGGGGTGATGTACATGAAATTAGGAATGGTATCAGATATTCATGGGAACATAAAAGCTTTTGAAGCAGTTTTAGAAAAATTAGAAAAAGAGAAAGTTGATAAAATAATTTGCTTGGGAGATTTAATTGGAGGTGCAGCAAAGTCAGAAGAAGTTATACAAAAAGTATTGAAATCACCTGATGAATTTTTTGCCGTTAGAGGAAATCGAGAAAGATATATTATAGAAGGTATGCCTAAAATAGTTCATGATGAAAAGAAGAAAACAAGTGAAGAACAACTAAAAAGAAATGAATGGATAAAAGACCATTTAAGCAAAGAATCTATAGACTATATAACACAATTACCAAAAGAGATTAATCTTGAAATTGAAGGAAAAAAGATATATATGGCTCATTATCCTATGAAAGAAGATGGTGAATTTAGAAAGCATATAAAACTAGCTACACCTGAGGAAAATGAAGAAATGTTTAGACGGAGTAGATGCAGATTTATATCTTTACGGACATATTCATGCACCAATTTATAATAAGTATAAAAACAAAACATACATAAATCCAGGTGCAACAGGATGTCCTGGAAAAACAAATCTAGCACCTTATGGAATTTTAGAGATAGATAAAGGTGAAATAAAATATGACCAGTTATATGCATCATATAATGTTGATGAAGTAATAAGTGAAATAAAAAGAATTGCTTTCCCAGCATATGAACATGTTTTGAAAGTTTTTTATGGTATTGAATAAAAATGTATATTAGAAGGATATTTACTTGAACAAATTGATGGAACTCAAAGTAGTAACGATATTTGTAAATACATTCTGTAAGAATAAATAATAAAATAAAAAGAAGATATAGAAAGGTAAATAAAAATGGTAGATTTAAGAAAAGTTCAAAAGGAAATATATCAAAATAAAGTAGATAAAGGATTTAATGTTACAGATATTAATAAGGAATTTTGTTTAACATATGGTGAAGTATCTGAGGCATATGAAGCATGGAGAAAAAAGAAGGATGATTTAGGTGAAGAACTAGCAGATGTTGCTATATATTTATTAGGATTATCAGAAATATTAGGAATAGATTTAGAAGATGAAATACAGAAAAAAGTTTATAAAAACTCAAAAAGAGAATATACAGTTATTGATGGTGTTAATATAAGAACAAACGAATTTAATGAAAAATCAGAAAGATAACCTCATTGACAAATTACAATTTATAAAAAAGTAGTATGTGTATTGTAATTGCACATACTACATAGAATTGCTTGGAAAAATCATAAATTTTTTCTAACTAGAAATAAAAAATATAGTTTAGCGCAAAAATATATCGCACTTAATTATTTAAAGTCTATGATTTGGAGGCATTAAGTGATGTAGAAGAAAAGATGTCAAAAGATATAGATAATATAAGGATTTTTTTCTAGGAATAAAGTAGAATTAATGACAGTTCCATTAAATGAGATATATAAATTATTTAATTATTATAAAAAATTTGAAAAAATTATCAAAAACTTTCAAAATATAAATTGGAAAGAAATAGATGAGAAGGTTGCAGAAACTTATAACAATGAAAATACTAATAGCTAAAAAACTTTTTAAAGAGTTGACAAGCACTCACCAAATCTGACTATAAGTTGCAATATGAACGAATATGCAGTTTTTCTAATATTGAATATATTAAATATGATAATTTATGGTTAAATACTTTCATATATTTGCATCAAAAAACTCCAAAATAGTTTTATATGTTTCTATATTTATTACCAAAAGTGAGTAATGTAAAAATAGAAGAAAAAATATCAATGAAGTATTAGTTTATGAAAAAAATAGCAAATTAAAAAAATAAAAAAATTTATAAAAACTATTGACTTGGAGTAAACTCTAAGTGATATAACATATGAAGATAAAAAAAGGGAGGTTAGAGAATGATAAAAATATTAAATAAAATTAATGGACCAGAGGATGTAAAAAAATTAACTCAAGAAGAATTAGAAGTTCTTGCAGAGGATATAAGAGAAGGGTTATTCAATAGATTAACGAATTTAGGAGGACATTTTGGACCAAATTTTGGGTTTGTAGAAGCAACAATTGCGTTACATTATGTATTCAATTCACCAGTTGATAAATTTGTATTTGATGTATCACATCAAACATATCCACACAAAATGTTAACAGGTAGAAAATTAGGATATATTGATTCAGAACATTTTTCAGATATATCTGGTTATTCAAATCCAGAGGAATCAGAACATGACTTTTTTACAATAGGACATACTTCAACATCAATTTCTCTTGCAACAGGATTAGCTAAAGCAAGAGATTTAAAAGGAGATAAAGAAAATATAATTGCAGTAATAGGTGATGGTTCATTAAGTGGTGGCGAAGCCTTAGAGGGACTTGATTTTGCCGGTTCAGAATTAAATTCAAATTTTATTATTATAGTAAATGATAATCAACAATCAATTGCAGAAAATCATGGAGGATTATATAAAAATTTACAAAAATTAAGAGAAGGAAAAGGACAAGCTAAAACAAATTTATTTACAGCAATGGGGTTAGATTATGTATATGAAGAAGATGGAAATAATATACAAAAATTAATTAAATTATTCCAAAAAATAAAAGATATAGATCATCCAATAGTTGTTCATATAAATACTAAAAAAGGAAAAGGATACAAATTAGCAGAAGATAATAAAGAAAACTGGCATTGGACTTTACCTTTTAATAAAGAAACAGGAAAGATTGCAATTGACTTTGGAGGACAAGAAGACTATCCAACATTAACAGCTGATTTATTATTAGAGAAAATGAAAAAAGATAAAAAAATTGTAGCTGTTGCAGCAGGTGTTCCAACAAGCTTTGGATTTACACAGGACAAAAGGGAGCAGGCAGGTAAACAATTTGTAGATGTTGGAATAGCTGAGGAACATGCAGTAGCCATGATATCTGGAATAGCTAAAAATGGAGGAAAACCAGTTTTTGGAACAAATGCAACATTTATTCAAAGAACATATGATCAAATATCACAAGATTTGTGTATAAATAACAATCCAGCTACAATAGTATTAGGATATGCTTCTGTAACAGGATTAACAGATGTTACACATTTAGGAATATTTGCAGTATCTGCATTTAAAAATATTCCTAATTTAGTAATGTTAGCACCAACTAATAAAAAAGAGTATTTATCAATGTTAAATTGGTCAATAGAACAGAATGAGCATCCTGTAATGATATTAATGCCTGGAAATGGTGTAATAGATGATGGTAGAACTGTAGATGAAAATTATTCAGAGCAATTCAATAAATATAAAGTTGAGCAAAAAGGTGAAAAGGTTGCAATAATTGCAGCAGGAGATTTTTATCAAATAGGTGAAAAAGCAGTTGAAAAAATTCAAGAAAAATTAGGTTTTAAACCAACATTAATTAATCCAAGATTTTTAACAGGAGTAGATAAAGAAACATTAGATGAATTAAAGAAAAATCATGGGTTAATAATAACATTAGAAGATGGAATTGTTAGTGGTGGATTTGGAGAAATGATTGCTAACTTTTACTCATTAGATAATATAAAAGTAAAAACACTTGGTATGGACAAAAAGTTCTATGATAGATATAATCCAGATAAGCTATTAGAAGATCTAGGAATAACACCAGAAAAAATATTAGAAGAAGTAGAAAAAATAGTAACAAAATAGGAGAAGAAAATGACGATTGCAGAAGTTAGTAAAAAATATGATATAACACAAGATACTCTTAGATATTATGAAAGAATTGGATTATTACCTGAAGTACCAAGAACAAAATCAGGTATTAGAAATTTTGATGAACAATCTTGCAAATGGGTTGAGTTTATAAAATGTATGAGATCTGCAGGAATGACAATAGAGATATTATTAGATTATATGACATTATTTAAACAAGGAAAAGAAACAGTTTCGGAAAGAAAAAACTTGTTAATTGGTCAAAGACAAGTATTGGAAAATAAAAAAAAAGAAATTCAAAATACAATAAAAAGATTAGATCATAAAATTGAATTGTATAAAGAAATAGAACATTGTAAAAATAGTTTGACACGAATGGTCGGATTATATATAATTTAGACGAAACTTGGTATGTTAATTTCTTTACATTCATTAATGAAAGGAGATACAGCTATGAAAGAAATGCCTAAACCAATTGAGATTTTTACTGAGGAGGATAAAAAATTTAACCGAGAAATGGTTAAAAATGGAGAAAAATACCGGAAGGAATTACCTACAGTAAAGAAAGAAGATGATATTTTTGTAGAAACACTAAAGAAATTCTATGAAAAATGGGGCATGGATTGGGAAGACAAGTTTTTATAGAAGAAAAAGGTATGAAACATTGTAATGTTTTATACCTTTTTTGAAATGGGTAATTAACATAAATATCTTGAAAAATAGGTTTAATTGTGATAAAATACCAATTACGAGTAACTTATTAATAGATGTTTCTATATGAAAGGAGAAGCTTACATGGATGATCGGATTAATGAAATCGTTGAGAGAAATCTAGGACTAGTTGGTGATTGTTTAAAGAGATTAAATGTTTCACATAACGAGTTTGAAGATTTGTTTAATGTTGGAGTGATTGGTCTTTTCAAAGCTGTATTACATTATGAGGAAAGAAAAAATTGCAAATTTGCTACGTTTGCATATCGTTGCATAAATAATGAAATTCTTATGGAATTTCGGAAAATACGAAAACATCGTGACTGTGTATCAATTGAATCTGTCATTGTAGATGATAATGATGGAAAAAAATTTACTTTGGAAATGATGATGTATGACCCAAAAGAGGACCCTCAAAAACAGGTTGAAAATCGTGATATGATTGTGAAAGCAATGAATGTAGCAATTAACTGTTTGGATAATATTGACAGACTTATGGTACTTTTAAGTGCTTCAGGCTATACTCAGAAGGAATTGCGTGAAGAAGTTGATTACTCACTTGCTCATATATGCAAAAGACTTCAAAAAAGCCATAAGATGATTAAAGAAAAAGCCAATTCTAATTCGTATGAAAAAATTACAAGAAAGTATGTGTTAGAAATGGTTGACGATAAGTTTGTTATTTCTTTTGATGGTATACGGAAAGAGGTAGAAAAAAAGATAGCTGAGATTGATTTTGATAAGAATTATATTCCAAAGTTTCATGTTTGCGATATTAAAAATGGAAAAGTTTGCATAACCATGCAAGCTGATACAAATTCTATGTATTTTCTTGGTAAAGTTTTGGATAAGCTTGATAAGGAATGTTAGAAATGTCTGGTGAGGTTGTCAGTTATTACTGGCAATCTCTTTTTAAAATAAAGAATTGTATATAAAAATATAATTAAATTTAAGGGGATTTGAATGGAAAGAATTGATAAAATAATATCATCACAAGGCTTGTATTCTAGAAGTGAAATAAAAAAACTTATACAACAAAAAAGGGTAAAAGTAAATGAAAATGTTGTGTTTAAGTCTGATATGAAAATAGATAAATATTCTATGGAAATAAAAATTGATGATGTTCCAATTGTTATAAAGGATAATATATATTTAATGTTGAATAAACCAGAAGGCTATATATCTGCTACAAAAGATAATAAAGAGAAAACTGTGCTAGATTTAGTACCACAAGAATATCAAAAAAGGGAGCTTTTCCCAGCAGGAAGATTAGATAAAAATACAACTGGATTAATGATAATAACAGATGATGGAAAAATGGCACATAATATATTAGCTCCAAAAAAGCATATTTCAAAAAAGTATGAAGTTACAATTGATGTGCCAGTTACACAAGAGATGCAAGATGGCTTTAAAATTGGAGTAGAATTAAGTGATGGAAAATGTAAAAGCTCAGAGATGAAAATTACTGGTATATATACAGCAGAGGTTACTTTAACTGAGGGAAGATATCACCAAATAAAGAGAATGTTTGGGTGCTTTGGTGCTAAAGTAATTAAATTACATAGAATTCAAATGGGAAATTTAAAATTACCAATGAATTTAAAAATAGGAGAAATACGTGAACTTACTGAAAATGAATTAGAACAATTATGTCAGAAATAATGGAATAATATGTAAAATATTATTGACAAAAAATGTAAAAAAATATATAATCTCATTATAAATAAATTTATTAAAAATAGATACAATTGAACCTATTTACTATCAAAGGAGGTAGCACAATGAAAAATTCAGCCGAAAGTAGAAAAGTAACATTATGTGTATTAAAACCTGATGCTTTAAAAAGAGGAATTGTCGATAATATTATTGACGATATTCGGAAAAACGGATATGAAATAAGCAATTTTATGCAGAAAAGACTTACAATTGATGAGGCATGTACTTTGTATTATGAAAGCAAAGACCAGCCGTACTTTCTAGAGTTATTAAAATATATGATGTCTGGTGATATTATTTCATTCTTAGTGAGTGGAAAGGAAAATATTATCAGAACATTTAATAACTTCGTGGGAAGTACAGATCCAAAGATGAGTCAGCCGGGAACACTTAGAAAAAAATATGGAATGAACATTTTAGAAAATACAGTACATTCATCAAATGAAAATCGCCTTTTTTACGAGGTAAATTGCTTATACAAAACGAAATCACCGAACGAAATTATTAATTTTCCAGATTATTTTATGCTAAAAGATGGAACATTTTGTCATACTGTATCAGAATGTTGCCATCAGTGCGATAGGATAATAGGAATCCCTAAATATTTTAAAGTTATTAGTTATGAAAGGGATACACGGCTTATCCAGGGAGATTATTATGCGAGAAACAATTCAATCGAAGAATCTATTTTATATTCAAAGCTCTTTAATAATATTCAAGTAGCGAATGTGGAAAGATTTGGAGAGGAGTTATGTTTATTTTCTCCAGATGAAATCGAAAGAATTTATAACCCGTTTGATAAAGCAAAAGAATTATATAACTATAATGGAGAAGAAGTAATATTAAGAGATACAAAACTGATAATAGATATAATGATAAATGAACTAAAAATTAGATTAGAAGATATAGGAATTGAAGGCAGTATTTTACTTGAAGGCTATACCAAAAATTCTGATATCGATATTGTTGTTAAAGGCAATGAATCTGTCCAAAATCTTAAGAAGAATTTTGAAGGATTAAAAAAGAATGATGCTATTAAATTATATGATAGCTCAGATTTAAAACTTATTTTTTCAAGAAGAAAAAAATATGCATCATTTAATACATTAGATGAAATGCTAGAGCAGGAACAAAGAAGAACGGTAGGATTAATTAATGGCAGGAGATTTTGGATGCAACCAATTCGTGGTGACGGTTATTTAGAGATGCGAGAAAAACGAAGATTGTACAGATTAGGAGAAATAAAATCAAATGTGAGAATTACAGATGCGCGCAATGCATTTCTTTGGCCAACTTATTATATCGCACATAACAAACATTATGGAACTCTAAAAATAGAATGTTATGACCCAGTGTATATGAATCAGGCAAGCGAGAATGACCAAGTTTACATTGTAGCGCCGTTATATATTGATTTAGATACTGAGGAGAAAATTGTTATTTTTGCACCATGGATAAAAAGTTGTCAGATATTCAAACAAGTAAAAAAATGAAACCTCTATAACAAGTAAAAAAAATAAAAATATCGCTGTTTTAGCGGTATTTTTATTTTTGTTCTTTTTAAATAAGTTTTTAATTTTCTGAAGTATAAATATTATAAAAAATTTACAGTTCCTTCTGGATAAATAGTTTTATTGCCAGACTTGAATTCTTCAATATCAATCCATTCAGCATAAGATGTGATACCGTTATCTGTTATAACATATTTATCTTTAAGTTGTTTTTTAGGAATTTCTACTTCGAAATTAAAAACTATTTCGTGACCTTCTTTACCATTATAAACAAATTTGCTATCAAGAATTGGTAATTGTCTACCTATAGTAATATCGACATTTAATTCCTCTTTAAATTCACGTTGTAGTGCAAGCATTGGAGTTTCGAAGACTTCTATACCACCACCGATACATCTGTAGAATTCGGTTTCTTTGACTTTGTCATAACCTTTTTCAACTAAAATTTTGTTATCTTTGCGTACTACTCCCAATGCAACATTTCGCAATGTATTTTCTTTAAACATAATTACCCCACCACCTTATAATTATTTTTAATAAACGTAATTATACCTTTAATAACGGATAAAGTCAAGAATTAGGTTTACTTACATATTATGGAAAAAAGCAAAAAATACATTTACATGTTTCGAAACTTAACATCATATGATAAAATAAGAAAAAAATAGGAGTAGTGGGGAAAAATGAATAATAGTGAGATTATGTTACCAAATTATGAGAAATCAATACTTAATTTGATAACATCAGTTTTGAGGAAGTATAATGTCGATTCTGAATATTCAGAATTAAACGAATTAAAAGAAAGCATTAATAAAGATTATCATAATATTGTAGTACTTATTTTAGATGGAATGGGAGAAAATGTTTTATTACATAGTTCTCCAAATGGATTATTTGAAAGGAATAAATTGTGTAATGTAACAAGTGTGTTTCCGTCAACAACAACGGCTGCAATGACTACGTATTATTCGGGGAAACCACCGATAGAAACAGGCTGGATAGCATGGACACAGTTTTTTAAGGAATTTGGAAAATATATTAATGTATTGCCAGAAGTTGATGATTTAAGTGGAGAAAAATTAAAAATAAATGATTTGAAAATATCAGATATTATAGGTTATAAAAATATTTATGAAACGATACTTGAAAAAAATAAAGATATACAAGTATGTGAAATTATGCCAAAATACTGTGAAAAGAAAACAAAATTTACTATAAATGCAAATAATATAGAGGAAGTTTGTGATGGAATTTCTACAATTTGTTCTTGCAATAAGAAGAAAAATTTTGTGTTTGCTTATTGTGATAATCCTGATGATATTTTGCATAGAAATGGGTGCTATTCTAAAGAAACAAAAGATTTTATTCAAAAAGCTGAAAATAGTATAGAAAAATTAATAGAAGAATTACGTGGAACTAATACTCTTTTAATTGTTTCAGCAGATCATGGACATAATGATATAAAAGAAAAAATTAGTATTTTAGATATGCCAGAGATTGAGGAATGTCTAATTATGCCTCCATCACTAGAATCAAGAGTAATAAGTTTTTATGTGAAAGAAGAAAAGAAACATATATTTGAGAATGAATTTAATAAAAGATTTAATGGAAAATATATTTTGTATACAAAAAAAGATTTCCTAAAATCTGGTTTAATGGGAACTAGAAATCAACATAAAAAGATTGATGATTTTATTGGAAATTATGTTGCAATTGCGATTTCAGATACAATTATTGCATTAGAAAATTATTCTAATAAAGAAAGAAAAAGAAAAGTAGAAAAAAAATCAACACATTGTGGACTTACAAGAAATGAGATGGAAGTACCAGTAATAGTATTTGAAATTTAATATTAGTTATATGAATATCTTATTAATGTTCACTTTTATTTTTGGCAAAAAAAGTATGTAGTTCGTTACACCTACATACTGGTACTAGCTTAATGATTTGCTTCACGTCACTTATAAGCTATTAGCATTATAACATTGTTTTATATCAATGTCAAATACTTATTTTATTTTATGCAATGGACTCTTTCTGTATTACTTAAATTTTTTTATAAATTTTTGGAATAAACTGCCAAGTACAAGCATATATTATAAAAAAAGGGAAAAGAGGAGAATAATATGAGTGATTTAGTTTTTTTTAATGAGAATGCTTCAAAGGTTTGTGATGATGTGGACAAGCTTAGGGGAATATGGCCACCAAAAGTTGAGGATAAAAATTTTTTGAATGAGTATTTAGAATCTAGAAATTTTGTGTCAAATAAAAATGATGAAATTAGTAAATTTGAATCAGAAATGGCAAATTTTTTAGATACTAAATACTTTTCTTTTTTTGAATCTGGAGCATCTGCTTTACATTCAGCGTTAATAGCTTGTGATGTTTCTTATGGAGATGAGGTAATTGTTCCTGCATGGACATTTGCTGCGCCAGCTTTTCAAGTTATTAGAACAGGAGCAATTCCAATATTTGCTGATGTAAAAGAAGATACATATAATATTGATGAGGGACAAGTTGAAGACTTATTAAATAAATTTAAAAAAGTAAAAGCGATAATTGCTGTTAATATGCAGGGATACCCAAGCAATTTAAAAAAGCTTAGAGAAATTGCAGATAAATATAAAGTAAAATTAATTGAAGATTGTGCACAAGCATTTGGAGCAAAGATAGATGATAAATATGTTGGAACATATGGCGATATAGGTTGTTTTAGCTTTATGTCTGTAAAGCAATTAGCTTCATGTGGTGAACTGGGTGGTCTTTGCACAAATAATGTTGAATTGTTTAATAAAGCAAATTCAGTAAAAACATATGCTCAAAAAATTGTAGAGGGTGATTCGAACTTTTACTATAATTCTTTTACATATGGATATAACTATAAACCTAGTGCACTTAATTGCTTGTTTTTAAAGTACCAATTGGAAAATTTCAATAGTATTATTAAAAAAATTCAAAATAATGCAGATAAATTAACAGAATATTTAAAGAATAATATAGATTTCTTGAATCCTCCTAAAATAGAAGATGGGTATGAACATGTATATCATTTATATAGGATTAATTGTGATGTTAAAAAATTAGGAGTGAAAAATGTTGGAAAATTTAGAGAAACAATTATGGAAATATTGAAAGCTGAAGGACTGACAACTAGATTATATCAAACTCATCCTGTTTATAAACAACTAATATTTCAGAAGATCTTTGATGGAGATGAATATCCATGGAAATTTAATAAAGAATATATAGATTTATATAAAGAAAATTATTCAAATTATAGTCATGTACAGACTTTGAATGTAATTGATAATACATTTGCAATTGGAAATAAAAGCTCAGCACCATTTTATTTTATGCAAGATGGGATTATAGATTTATATATACAAGGGTTTGAAAAAGTAAAAGAAAATATAGAACAAATTGTAGAATATGTTAATAATGAAACAGAATATCATAGCCCATATGAGGGGATTGCTAGGTTATCTGATACTAATGGAAAATTTATATAATAGGAAAATCCTATTATATAAATTTAACAATGCACAGAAATTTGTTTTTCAAATTTTGCACGCGAACCAAGACGCGAACTTCAAAATGTTTTAATAAGTGCAAAAGTTATTAATGTCTGCTTTTGTTCTGATCATTTTTTGAATAATATACTAAAAATAGATGAAAAACAAAATTCAATATTTGTATGCCATTATTCTTCAATAATTGGTGGAATAAAGTTTTCAATAGCATTTCTCAATTTAGGATGGTAAATTACGAAATGGATTGAAGGACTGTTATCTTTTGAGACCATAATGTATTTATTTTCGTGAAAAGTAACTTGAATGTTTTTAAATGTACGGTTTGGACTTTTTGTTAATTTATAATTAGGTGTGTTTTTTGCATATTCATGTGTTAGTTTTAAATGTTCTTTATATTCATCATATGTGTAATAAATTTTCTTGTCAAAAAAGATTGTAGAGAATGACAAGGAAATTGAATTATCTTTAAAATCATTTTTTGAAAATTCAAAGTAGTCATCTTCTAATATGTCTTTTTTTACTATGTCGATTATAATTTTTTTCTTTTTTTCTATTTTTGAATAAATTGTTTCTATATCTGTATCAGGTATATTATTTCTTTTTAATATTTTTATTAATAGTTCTTTTGAGATTGTGTGGATTGGTAGTGAAGATAAGTATCTTCTACGTTTTCCAGACATTTTTGAGTTTGCTATTAAAAACGCATTGAATTCATTTTGTGATTCACTACGATATATGTCCATAAGTGAATTTGATTTTTTTAGTAGATGCTCGGCTTTTGATTTATAATAGGCTACTTCAGATTTGTTAGTAGTTAAATAATGTTTCCCATCGGAAAGATAACCAGTTATGCATTCTCCACTAAGAGCTACTGTTCCTGAAACGTAGGTTTTGTGGTTGTAAATGTTGGTATTAGCAGCTTTTAAATAAAATGGAGAAATTTGACCTGTCATATAAATTGGAATCCAACTTTCAAGTCCAAGCATCATTTCCTCAAAGGGTCTATTGATGTCATGTATTATTTTTAAATGCAATCCTTTTTTTAGTGTCATAGCGATTGCAAACATCCATTTTTTAGCAAAGTCAACGTCTTTTGCCATTTCTTCCATTGGCATGTCACTACACATGAAAACTGGTTCTGTGGATTTAGAAAGTACAGTAGCTTTGAAAAAGTCTAATTCAGCTTTTTTTAATTCTTCTAGGCCGTAATAATTTTTGGATAAAGCTTTTTGAAAAGGTGCGAAAGGAATTTTTATTTCATTAAAGTGAATAGCTTTTATATACTCATTTAAATCAAAAGTATCTAGATGATTTAAAAAATTTTCAATATATATATTATTTGAAGATGTATTTGTAGAAAGCCATTTGTTGAGCTTTGAAAAATACTCTGTTTCGTTTTCTAGCTCTGATATAGGACAATCTATAAGAATAGAAATTGTTTCTTTGTTTTCATTACTTTTATATTTGTTTACTATAAAAGAACAAACAGATGTAATAAATTCTTTTGGTTTTGATGGATTTCTGTTTCCAGAACGAATCTTAGAAATAAAAGAAGCATCATATCCAATGAATCGTGATAGTTCGGAAATATTAATATTTAAAGTAGAAATAATTGAATTTAAGTTTTTACTTAATTCTTCAAAATCTATATCTATATCATTTAATGAACGAGATAATGTACGAGAGATTTCTTGTTTGGATAGTTCGATTTCATTGTTTTGACTTAGTTCATATAAGCCATTAATTAATTGTTCAAATTGCTTGCTTTTTAGCGCTGGTGTTCTTTCACCTTTTCTATAACGACTGATAACTGATGAAGATAACTCAGATGCATTTGATAAGTCCTTGGATGAGCAATTAATTTGTTCGATATATTTATTTAATTCTTCTGAAAAAGTCATAATTACCTCCGTAAAATTAAAATTTTTTACTATTATAACATATTTATGCAATATTTTAAAAATTTTCCAAAAGGGCATGGAAAAATTGGCAAAAAAACATTGACGAAAAATATTTTATGATAGAATTAAGGAGAGATATTTATGAAAGGAGAAAAAATAGTAATATTTTTTAGAGAAAAAGTGGATATTTTGAATTATGAAATGAGATCCACTATACCAGCAATAGTTGAAAATAGATATATAGTATTTGAAATAGCAGGTGTAGTATCTATGATTGGCTTGGGAGAGAAAAAATAAATAGTTTTTGAAGAAGATAATAATTTATTAAGAAAAGAGTTAATTTGGAAAGGCTCTTTTCTTTTTTTGACACAAAAATGTGTGAAAATAAAGTTTGGATTGCCTTTTTGACATTAAAAAAATTTGATGTTATAATAGTTGACATAACAAAATAGTAGCAATTAATTCACGTTTTTTTATGAAAGGATGAGAAAACTATGATTATTAAGAATGGTGAACGGATAACAGTACAACGAAACATAGTAAGAAAACGTTTCTTACATGATGATACGGAAGAACGGTATGCTATTGATGGAAAATTTCTTGGCAGATTTTCAATTCTTGATACTGTAATTAGCAGGTATGACTTTTGTGTACATGAGCAGAAGATATATGATTTTGTTGAACACCAATATCTTGTAGATGAAAATGGAACCCCTTTTATATACTGTGGAATGTTTTCAAGATACTTTTTTATGAAATCAAACAATAAATATTATATTTATAATATTATTTCTAAAAAAGTTGAGGAAGAATGCGATTTTTATATTAGTAAAAAAGAGGAAAAAACTGTCTTAGCGTTTCGAAACGGCAAAGTTATAAGAAAGTTTGATAGGGCGTTAACACTAGAAGATAGGGAAATGTTGAACAAAAAATATACTTTTGAAGTTAAAAAGATTACAGCTGTGAGAAGCGAGATGATGTGTAAGGATCGTAGTTTTGAATTAAACGGTATCCAAGTAGCAAATACTGAAACATTGGAGTTTTTTGATGCAATTGTTGCAGTGACTGTACCTGCAGAACAAATATGTAAATTTTATTTGGTATCAGATAATGGTACAAAATATGTCGGATATTCATCAATTTTTACAAATAAAGTCGGAGATGAAGTGCCTTGTATTGAATTGACTCAAGGCTTTTTAGCTCTTGAACATGATAAAAATTGGAGAATATACGATAAGAAAACAGGTAAAGAGTTATTTGATAGAAGTTTCACAAATGTGTATCAACACGAAAGTGAAAAATATTGGATAGCTGTTTCAAAAAATTTCATTGCTATTTTTAATGCTGACGGAGAAGAACTGATTACTTTTAAAGGTTATAAGTCTGTGCTTTTGGCAAAAGAAAAATATTTTTTAATTAAAGATAACAATGAAGATATATGGGTTTTTGACGAGAATGGAGAAAAAGTATTTAATGAATGTTTCCCATATAGAACACTGACAATTAATGTATCCAGAGGGCTTCTTTTTAAGGTGCAGAATGAATATAATACGGCAATATATAACTGCGATACTGGAAAAGTTCAGATAATACCAGCAATTATTTTTAAAATGCCATCAAATAATTCAGCTTACTATTATAAAAGTAATGACAGGTGGGAATATTACATGTTTGTCAGAAAGCAGGATTGCTTGTGTGGAGTTTATCAAGTTGATGAGAATAATAATTTTTATCCCGTTATACCTATTAAATATGAATCGGTGCTTAAGCAGGATGACTTTTTTATTTGCCAAAAAGGAAAGGAGATTCATGTGTATAATAAAAAAGGCGAATTAATGAATATTATTGATATGTAATTTTTAAAAAGGCTGGAACTTAATAATTTGAGTTCTGGTCTTTTATGTATAAAAATTGTTAGTTTTATTCTGAAAAATAGTAAATAAGACTTGAAATATACTTATAAAAGTATTATAGTAGGAAAAGTAACAAGTAGAATACAAATTTTATTAATGGCAGGAGGAAAAAGGACATGCAGGTAATGAAATTTTATGTGAATGGACAGACAATAAGTTTGTCAGAAAAAGAAGTTGAGGAATTAGTAAGAAATGCTTATGCTACGAAGCCAACAAAAGGTGTGAGATTTGAAGTTAATCCAGAGAAGATTAATCGTGAACTTTTCTATGAAAGAAGAGCCAATGGAGTTCAGGAGTGGACAAGACAGATTATTTTACATGCGTTTAAAGAAGTAGATGAGAAAAATGTTCAGTATGGTAAAACATTTTATACGTATATTCCTAAAAAGACATGGCTTTGTGAGAAGGTTGCTTTTTTGAAAAAAGTAGCTGAAAGGGATGGAGGCCATTTAGCCGATGGAATAGAGCAGGCTTTAGAATGGGCACAGAGAATTAGTAATGGAGAATCTTGGTCAGATGTTTGTAATTCACCAGACATGGCGGAATATTACCGTTTAGTAGAATGGACACCTGGACAGATTCGGAGAGTTGGAGGCGTTGAAAAAAGCTTTACAGCTCATTCAGCTGTACATGTCGAAAAGCATTTTTTCTATTTTCTTGAGGACAAAACAGAGGATACAGTCCCATTAATTATTTTTAATAAATAATAAAAAGGTAGTATTCTAAAATAACACAAATGAGCACTTTAATAAGTGCTCATTTGTGCAAATTATATAAAAAAATGCAGAGAAATGCTTAAGAATATGGAAATTACTTTTTTTGTTGTAGAGGAGCACACTGTGCTTCTCTACAATATTTTTAGTTGTCAATGGAAACGTCCCCCTGACAACCATATGGGTGTCAGGGGTGATGTGCTGTTATTTAGCTGTAAATTATTGACAAAGCTTGCCAATAATGTTAATATATTATGTAGAGTAATTAAACTTTTAATTGTTCTTATAACATTTTCAAAAAGTATGATTATGCTTTAAATTATTAAACGAAATTTTGAAGGGAGTTGATAATTTTGAAAAAATGTTTTTCAAAAATGTTGCAAAAAACAGTTATAGTAATGCTTGTAATATGTATGGTTAATATACCAATTGTATCAAATGCAGCATTCAAATTTAGTATATCTCCAAAAAGAGATAGTTTAAAAATTTTTAATAGTAAATATGCAGAAGTAACAGATTATACAAAAGCTTTAACAGAGTTAAATCAATACTTAGGAAGTATGAGTACTACAAAAGATGTTAGTACTACAAAAATTGAAATTCTTGATAAAGTTCAAGAAATGCAAGGTAAATATAACACAAATACAGCTTTATCAAAAATATTTAATCAGATTTCTAATAAAACAATTTCATCTGATGAAAATAGTTCTAGTAAATTATTAAGTTCAATTTTAGAAATCGTAAAATCAGCATTAGGAAGCAGTGGTTCAGCAGTAAAGAGTTTAAAACCTAATGTTGTAGTTAGTGATATGACAGCAACAACAGCTGATAAATTATCAGGAGATAAGTATAATGTAAAATTAAGTGGCAATATATATTATGCAGATGCTGATTCAGATGGAAATCCAACATCAGGGAAATGGGTTGTATTAGTTCATGGATTTATGATGAATGGTCAAGCAATGGCAGATTCATTAGGACAAATGTACTTAAATCAAGGATTTAACGTATTAGCACCTGACCTAAGAGGTTTTGGAAATAGTGAAGGCGATGGAACTATGGGATATTTGGAAAGCTTGGATGTTTGGGATTGGTTAACATATATTAATGAGAAATATCCTGATAAATGTGATGAAATTATTGTCCATGGTGTCTCTTTAGGTGGTGCAACAACAGTGTTCTTATCTGGATTAGAAGTAGATGGTCAAACAATTAGTGACAAAAATGTTATAGGATTAGTGGAAGATTGTGGTTATACATCTATGACAGGAATTATCAATGATATGCTTGAATCAAAAGGAGATAATAAATTAGTTGCCAAGATATTGGGAA
This sequence comes from uncultured Clostridia bacterium, assembly GCA_934149115.1. Taxonomy (GTDB): domain Bacteria; phylum Bacillota; class Clostridia; order TANB77; family CAG-508; genus UMGS1994. The sequence goes on along the minus strand of CAKPDW010000014.1, from coordinate 7,070 downwards.
TATTTCATAAGACAAGTCTTTCAGAGGTAATTTCTGAAGCAACAATAAAGAAATTAATTATGGAAAAAGTTGATGTAGGATTAACTGAAGAAAACTTTGAAGAATTGCAAAATAACTTGAATAGTTTGAAAAAGAGTTCAACACCATTGTTAATTGTACATGGTACATCAGATTCTACAGTTCCATTTAAAAATAGTGATGCAATTTATCAAACAGCAATGGAGAATGAGAATATTCCATATGTACAAAGATTCACAGCTGAGGGAGAAGAACATGCCTTTATAATACTTGGTCATAAAGAAAATGTTTATGAAGGACATATTAAGAATTTTATTACTCAAACAGAAAAAATAAAAAATAGTGTAGATGTTGACAAAACATCAGATTATCAAGAAGAAACAGAACAAGAAACTTCAACAATTAGTAGTTTAATAAAAGCTTTAAGATTACTTAAAAATATGTTTGGCATTTAAAATTAGGACTGAAAATCGACGAGAGAAAGGTGTTCCAATGGAGCACCTTTTTTGTTACAAAATTGTAATTGACATTTAGCTTGATTATAGTAAAATATAATTATGTATATATGTTTATAAGGGGATGAATTTGTAAGATATGAAAACACATAAGAAAAAAATAATAATGTTAGTAATTGCTTTAATATGTTGTTTATGTATTTCATCAGCATATGCAGTTACACAAAGTGAAAAAGATCAATTAACAGAATTACTAACTGAGAATAAAGAAAGTTTAGGAGATTTGAATCAATTTAAACAAGTTATTGATAAAGCTTATAATGATTTGAATTCGGCTACAACTGTCGATGATACCTTAAAAGAAACATTAAAAGCAGATGTTAAATCTTTGGAAAATGTATCTGGAATGAGTTCATTTGTGTTAACAGTGTTAAAAGCTGAATTGAATTCGCAAATTGATAAATTAACAAATGATAATTTGAATGATTTAAAAGAAGAAATGAACGTTATAAAAGAGTGGACAGATAGTCAAGTTCCTTCTGATGGCAATCAAAATAATAGTGGAGATAATGGCAATAACAGTTCAACTGGAGATAATAATAGTAATAACAATAGTAACAATAATAGTAATAGTAGTAATAGTGGGAACAATAGTAGTAATAACAGCAGTACTCCTGTACAATCGCCAAGTGGAAGTTCTTCTAATAGCTCAAATTCAAATAAACTTACTACATCATCAAATGCACAATCAACAAGTACTGGCAGTTCAAAAACAACTACGAGTAATCAAAGTGTAACTACTACAAATAAAAATAATTCGACAACACAAGCAAAAGATGATTTACCAGAAACAGGAAAAACGAGAATTATAATTGGTGCAATTGTTTTATTAGCAATTAGTTCAACAGTATCTTTAATTAAGTATAAAAAATGTGGTGATATGAAAGAATAATTTTTATATAATATATTTTATTATAAAAGATGGCTTAGAATAGTATGATATTCTAAGCTATTTTAACATTATAGAAAGTTATAAATGACTGCATTTGCTTTGAGATAAAATAAGTTCTAGTATTATTGACAGTGGACTTTTTGTGGGTGTATACTTTTTCCGTTATGAAAATATTTTGAAATAGAAAATCATATAGAAAAGTCAAGAATTATTATGAGAATGGAAAAGAAAAACAACAAAACTAAGTAAGTGAAACATATTTTCCATTGACATAGATTAGTATTAGAAATATAATTTAGTTGAAAAAAAGAGGATTAAGAGGAAAATAGATGAAAAATTTTTTTACGATATTAATGACAAAAATTATTTGTAAGATATTGAAATTATTTGGAAAAAATGGTGGAAATCTACCTGGAAAAGTTGCGTATAAAATAAATCCAGATATATTTGAATATCTGAAATTTGAAGGAAAAGTAATTGCAACAACAGGAACGAATGGTAAAACAATGACCAACAATATTATAGGGAAAATTTTAAAAGATAGTGGTAAAACAATAATCACAAATGCAGAAGGAAATAATATGGAGACAGGTATTTTGTCTGAATTGATAAAAAATTGTACACTATCAGGGAAAGTAAAAGCTGATTATTTTGTTTTTGAAACAGATGAAAGTTATGTACCAATTTTATATAAAATGATACCGCTAGATTGTTTAGTAATATTAGATTTTTTCAGAGATCAATTAGATAGGGCTGGGGAAGTAGAAACAATTATTTTGAAAAATAAAAAGTTTTTGGAATCTTATAAAGGAAATTTAATATTAAATGCAGATGATCCTAATGTAAGTAGATTAGGAAAGGCCAATAGCAAAAATAAAAATGTTTATTATTATCGAGTAGATAAATATAAATATGCTACAAAAGAATTAAAAGAAGCAGGAGAAGGAAAATTTTGTCCGTTTTGCAGTACTCGTTTAAGATATGAATATTATCAATATGCACATATAGGAAAATTCCAATGTCCAAAATGTAATTATGGAGAAAATGATATATATAATGAGATTACAGATGTCGATTTGGAAGAAAAAACATTTAAAATAAATAATGAAATATATAAAACACAATTTAATAATATATATGCAATTTATAATATTGCAGCTGCTACAACAGTTGCGAAATTGTTTGATATTCCAGAGGAGTCAGTGAAAAAAACAATAGAATGTTTTGTTTTAAATAATGGAAGGCTGGAAAAAATGAATGTAAATGGTTGCGAAACAGTTATAAATTTGGCGAAAAATCCAACTGGAGCAAATGTTAGTTTACGTTTATTAAATGAAGATGAAGAAAAAAAAGAGTTATTATTTGTATTAAATGACAATATTGCAGATGGAAAAGATGTATCTTGGATATGGGATATAAATTTTGAAGATTTAAAAAATGTTGAAAGAATAGTTACTGCTGGGACAAGACCTTATGATATTGCAATAAGAATTAAAGTTAGTGGTTATCCAGTTGAAAATATTATTCCATGTTTAACAGTTGAAGAAGCTGTTAAAAAATTATATGAAACAAATGTTAAAAAATATGTAATAACAAATTATACATCAGTACAACCAACTAGACATGAGTTAATAAAGTTCAAGGAAAAAAGTGAGGAGAACTAATGAAAGAGATTAAAATATTGTACTTATATCCAGATATATTGGATTTATATGGAGATATAGGAAATATTAAAGTATTAAAATATAGGATAGAAAAAAGAGGAATGAAGTGTATAGTAGATACTTATTCAATAGATGATGAGGCACCTGATTTTGCATCTTATGATATAGTTTTTTCTGGTGGGGGAGCAGATAACGAGCAAAAAATACTTTCAGATGATTTGACAAAATACAAGGAAAATATTAAAAAAGCAATAAATGAAGGAGTATTTTTCTTATTGATATGTGGGTCATATCAATTATTTGGAAAATATTATAAGGATGTTGATGGCAATATAATTCCTGGACTTGAAATATTTGATTACTATACAGAGGCAATTGAAGATAGAAAAAAAAGATGTATAGGAAATATAATAATAGAAGCTGTAATAGATGGAAAAGCTACAAAAGTAATAGGCTTTGAGAATCATGGTGGACAAACTTTTGATACCCAAGATAATTTTGGAACAGTATTATATGGAAATGGAAATAAGTTTGGAGATTTAATGGAAGGATTTATGAGAAAAAATGTTATTGCTACATATTTACATGGTCCTTTGCTTTCAAAAAATCCAGAGATTGCTGATCATATTATAAGATATGCATTAAAAAGAAAATATAATGAAGATATAAATTTAGATGAAATAAATGATGAATTTGAAAACAAGTGCAGAGAACAGCTTTTTAAAAGATTTTTAGAAAATAGTTAAGTGGAGGTAAATATGATATCAGATGAAAACAATCAATATTTAGAGCTTGAAAAAAATTTGAATAAGATTTTAAATAAGGGAAAAGCTCAAATGGAAGCTGAAAGGCTAAAAAATGAAGAAAAAAATAAAGAAAAAGAATTTAATAAGGATGAATTTATTTATCAATTACAAGGTGAAATAAATGTTTTAGATGCAAGAGAAAGAAAAATTGCACAAATGAATAGCGTGACAGATGAGGAACCAGAACCACTATATCCAAAAGAATTAGATAATTTAACTCTAGAAACTATTTATATAGCTTTATTATATGGTTCACCAAATGCAATTTCAAAATATTATTTTGAAAAAGATTTATGTTTTTTTTCAAGTGAAATAATTTTGAATTTATATAAGAGTGTAATTTTTAAAGAAGGTGAAAAACATGCACCACCTCAATTAAAAGAAGGATTTAATTTTCCCAAAGCTATTGCAGAATTATATGATTTAAAATGTGCAATGGCTGCAGCTCCCCTTGATCAAAAATATGATTTTGAATTAATATATAGAGAATTAAAAAAATTGTTTATTCTAAAAAGAAGTTATATAAAAGCACCAACTAGAAAGATTCAAGATAAAATTTTAGAAATTAAAACATATATAAAATATAGAGATATGTCTGCAGATGAGGTTGAAGCAGCGATAAAACAAATAAATGTAACTAACAGATTGAGCCAAGCTGTGCTAAATAGTCATATTGCTGAATTTTGGTTAGATGATAAAAATGATTTAAGAGAAGGTGTGCCATTACCTTTTCCAATTATGACAAAAGTGTTTAAAGGATTTAGAAAAGGTGAAATAATGACATATGCAATGCCTTCAAATGCTGGTAAAAGTAGATTTACAGTTAACTTGGCATGTAATATCGCATTTATACACAAGAAAAAAGTATTAGTTGTTTCAAATGAGATGACAGAAGATAAAATGAGATTATGTTTATTAACAACAATAATAAATAATCCTGAAATTCAAAAATTTCATAAGCAAAAATTAGTAAAAAATGAAAGCGAATTATTAGAGTTCAAATTTAGAGATGATAGACCAAATGAAGTTTTATTAGATGAACAAGGGTTTATTAAGAAATTAGATAATGAATCACAAGAAGAATTTGTAAGAAGACTTCCAGGAATATCAACAGAATTCAACCAAATAATGGAAGTAACAAAATGGCTAAATGAACAAATAAATAATTCAGTATATTTTGTACATCTTACAGAATATACAAATAATGATTTACATGAAGTAATATCAAATTATATGTATAAAGATGGTATAGAATACGTATTTTATGATACATTAAAATCAGATGTTAATAATATTGGAAATGCAGATGAATTAAAAAAGACTGCGACATTGCTTTCAGAGTTAGCACAAAAATTTGATATATTTATAGGAGCTTCAATTCAGTTATCTGAAAATTCTACATTACCAATCAATTTGACAATAAATGATTTATCTGTAAGTAAAACAATAAAGGAAGTATTTGATTCATTAACTTTATTTAAGCAAATACAAAGAAATCATTTAAAGGATTATGAATATTCTGATTCTGACAGATTTATAACATGTACTGATTTGGAAGAATTTGAGGATCCTGATGTAAGATATTATATAGGGGTTATTGATAAGAATAGAGCAGGTGCGAAACCAAAATTATTATTTAGATTAAATTTAGCATATAATGAATGGCATGAATTGGGATATGTTAAATTGAAAGAGAAATATAGTGAATTAAATACAAATTAAGAACAAATCTGAAAATTTTCTATGCAATTTTTTATATAATAGAAAAGTCAGCATGACTTTCCTATTATATAAAGTAAAACAACCTAGTACTTATATGCTAGGTTGTTTTGTTACTATATCAATAATTTCTTCTGGTAAATATTTAGTTAAGTCAGCATTATTGCGAATTAAATCCATAATCATTGTAGAATTAATAGGACCAATTTCACCAGCACGAATATAAATAGTATCTAAATTAGAAAATTCTTTGTTTAATGTAGCCAGTGTTTCTTCGAAATCATAATCCATACCATTTCTAATTCCTCTAATTAAAAAAGTAGCATTATGTGAAATTGCAGTAGTAACAGAAAGATTATCATAAGAAACAACTTCAACATTTGCAAGACCTTCGCGTTTTAGAACTTTTCTTATACCATCAGCCATAATTTCTGTATCAAATCTTCTTTCTTTTGTTGGGTTAATTCCAATTCCAATAATAACTTTATCAAATAATTGAGCTGAAATTTTTACAACATGTAAATGCCCTTTTGTAAAAGGGTCAAAACTTCCAGCAAAAAAACCTATTTTTTCCATAAAAACCTCCTATATTATTCATCAGCAAGTGGATTGTTTTCAATTGCACTTCTTATTTGGTCACTATCCACGTGCGTGTAAATTTCAGTAGTAGAAACACTTTCATGTCCTAGCAGAACTTGTAGTGCTCTAATATCTACATTCCCATATTTATACATCAAAGTTGCAGCTGTGTGTCTAAGTTTATGTACAGAATATTTATTAGGATCAATTCCAGCTATACGCATTTCTTCTTTGACAATATATTGAACAGTTCTATTACTAATACGTTTACGTCGTTCGCTCAAAAACAAAGCATCTTTTGAATCAAATTGAACACCTTCTTTTGGCCTTTCTTTTAGATATTCATTAATAGCATTCATGCAGGCTTTATTAAGATAAATTGCTCTTTCTTTATTTCCTTTTCCAATAACATTTAGTTTATTTTCTGAAAAGTCAATATCTTTAATATTGATACTAACTAATTCAGATAAACGCATTCCAGAATTTAAAAATAATGTAATAATGGCAAAATTTCTTGTAGAATTATCATGATTGCCGTGTGTTCCAAGAGGTGGAGTGCTGGCAACTTTTAAAAGTTTTCTACTTTGGTCTAAAGTTAAATATCTTGGTAATCTTTTTCCTAATTTAGGTGTTTCCAAATCAATAGCTGGGTTGTTTGGAATTTTTTTTGTTTTATTGCACATATAATGAAAAAAGACACGGATACTTGCTACTTTACGAGCTAGTGTAGCAGGCTTACTATGAAAAGTTTCTTTCATATATCCAAGAAAAGCATGTATATCTTCAATTTGAATTTGTGCGATTGTTTCAACATCAATATCATTTATTTTTATATTTGATAATCCAGTTTCAGGATCCATTTTTGCCATATTGAATT
>CAKPDW010000013.1 GCA_934149115.1 uncultured Clostridia bacterium | reverse complement strand
TAGGGAATTCTGTCATCATTATGCTTTCTGGTTTGTGGTATAGTTTTGAATATATTTCTTCTGTTATGAATGGCATGAATGGATGTAATAGTTTTAAACTTGTGCTTAATACGTAATTTAATATGAATTGTACTGTATATCTTGATTTGTCTCCTTTGTTGAATAAACGTGGTTTTACTATTTCTATGTACCAATCGCAGAAGTCATTTTTTATGAAGTCATATATTTTTTGTGCTGCTACTCCTAGGTCGTATTTTTCTATGTTGTCTGTTACTTCTTTTATTAATGTATTTAGTTTTGAGATTATCCATTTGTCTACATATATCATTTTTGATGTATCTAAGTCTGTAATGTCTTTTTCTTTGAATTCTTCTATGTCTTCTAATTGCATTAATACGAATTTTGATGCGTTCCATAGTTTGTTTGCAAAGTTGCTTGATGCTTCTACTTTGTCACTGCTGTATCTTATGTCGTTTCCTGGTGTTGTTCCTAAGATTAATGACATTCTTAAGCTGTCTGTTCCATATTGGTCTATTACGTCTAGTGGGTCTACTCCGTTTCCTAATGTTTTTGACATTTTTCTTCCTTGGTTGTCTCTTACAATTCCGTGTACTAATACGTCTTTAAATGGTACTTGGTTTGTTAGTTCTAGTCCTTGTGTCATCATTCTTGATACCCAGAATGTTATGATGTCAAATCCTGTTACTAGTGTTTGTGTTGGGTAAAAGTCTTTATAGTCTTCTGTTTCTGTGTTTGGCCAGCCTAATGTTGAGAATGGCCATAATGCTGAGCTGAACCATGTGTCTAGTGTGTCTTCGTCTTGGATTAGGTTTGTACTTCCACATTTTTCACATTTTTCTGGTGCGTGTTTTGCTACGTTTATATGTCCACATTCTTGACAGTAATATGCTGGTATTCTGTGTCCCCACCATAATTGTCTTGATATGCACCAGTCTTGTATGTTGTCTAACCAGTGAAAGTATTGTTTTTCGTATCTTTGTGGGACAAATCTTGTTTCTCCGTTTCTTACGCTGTCTGCTGCTCTTTTTGCCATTTCTTTCATGTTTACGAACCATTGCTCTGAAATTTTTGGCTCTATTGTGTGTTTGCATCTTTCGCATTTTGCAACATTGTGTGTGTAATCTTCTGTTCTTACTAGTGCTCCGATTTCTTCTAGTTTTTCAACTATTTTCTTTCTTGCTTCTAATAGGTCCATTCCTTTATATTCAGGAACTAGGTTACCCATTTTGAAGTTTTCATCAAATACTTCTATTATTTCTAGGTTGTGTCTTAATCCAGCTTGATAATCGTTCATGTCGTGTGCTGGTGTTATTTTTACACATCCTGTTCCAAATTCTTTTTCTACGAATTCATCTGCTATTATTGGTATTTCTTTATTCATGATTGGTAATATACACTTTTTGCCTACTAAGTGTGTATATCTTTCATCGTCTGGATGTACTGCTACTGCTGTATCTCCAAGCATTGTTTCTGGCCTTGTTGTTGCTACTTCTATGTATTCGTCTTCTGTTCCAACTATTTTATATCTTATATGCCATAGGTGTGATGGTTCTTCTTTGTATTCAACTTCTGCGTCTGAAATTGATGTGTTACAACTTGTGCACCAGTTTACCATTCTCTTTCCCTTGTAGATTAGTCCTTTATTATATAATCTTACAAATTGTTCTAGTACCGCTTCTGACATTCCTTCATCTAATGTAAATCTGTTTCTTTCCCAGTCACATGAGCATCCTAATTTACGTTGTTGTTTTTGAATTATTCCTCCATATTCTTTTGTCCATGCCCATGCTTCTTCTAAGAATTTTTCTCGTCCTAAATCTGATTTTTTTATTCCTTCTGCTTGTAATTTTTGAACGACTTTCATTTCTGTTGATATTGCTGCGTGGTCTGTTCCTGGTAGCCATAATGTTCTGTATCCTTGCATTCTTTTGAATCTTATTAATATATCTTGTATTGTGCCATCTAATGCGTGTCCCATATGTAGCTTTCCTGTTACGTTTGGTGGTGGCATCATTATGCAATATGTTTCTTTACTTTTATCATTTGATGGTTTGAAGTTTCCGCTTTCTTCCCAGTTTTTGTAGATTTCGTCTTCAAAATCTTTTGGATTTAATTTGTCTTTTAATTTGTGATCCATTTTTCCTCTCTCCTTTATTTATTTTTTTGTATTAAATATATTTTATATTCTTCTTTTCCAGAATAATTTGTATAAAATGTTTTGTTTTCTATTAGTTTATAATTTTCATTATTGAAGTTTTCTTCATAAAAGCTGTCATAATCACTTGATGAGATTATCCAGATTCTATTTTGACATTCTTCGTCTTGTAAAAATTCTGTTGTTGTATATGTTTTCATTCCTGGTCCAAATGCTTTGTATGCTTCTTCTACTCCCCAGTTTTCTCCGTTATAAAAATATTGTTTTTGTTCTGGAAAGTTTACTGCAAATATTGAACCTACTCCTATTTTGGGATATACTATTACATCATTTTCTTTTAAATTTTCTTTTACATATTCTATTTGTGCTTTGTTTTCTGGGTTATAATTGTTTTTTATCATTTTGGTATTGCTTATTATGCTAACTATTAAAATTCCTGTTAGGAAAATATATACAATTTTTTTATTGTCTGATTTTTCGTACATGTATGATAATGCAAATATCATTAATCCTGTTACTACAAGCATATATCTATAATATAGAATTGGTGTTTTTAATATTAATGACATTATTAATGCTGATAATATTACTAATATATATATTAATAATGCTTGTAATGCTGGTTTTATGTTTTCTTTTTTGTTTTTCATTATTAGATAAATCAAATAACCATACACTGGTATTGAAATGAAAAATCCTATTATTTTCTTTAAGCTTCCTGCATACATGTAACCAAAGATTTCATAGATTGTATCTTTATTTAAGCTTATCCAAAAGCTATTATCGTGCATTGTTTTTAATTGTGATGCAAAATATATTAACCATGGTAGATATAGTATTCCTTGAATTATTCCTAATATTATTTGTTTTGTGTATATGCTTTTTTGCTTTGTTTTTATTAGGTATATTAATAAAACAATATTTATTAGCCCTGCTGCCATTAGTCCATAATAGTGTATATATATGCTTCCGTAGACTGCTTAAAAAGAATATTATATAATTTCTTTTTCTCTCATCTCCATGTGCTAATCTCCATGCGTATATTCCTAAAACTGTAATAAATAGTAGTGCCCAGCTGTACATTCTTATTTCATTTGCATATACTGCTGAGAATGGTAGAAAATATGCTAAAAATGAAAATATGTATCCTGTTTTTTCTCCGAAATCTTTTCTAATATGTGTGTATCCTAAAATTCCTAATATTATTATTGCTATGCTTGAAAATATTCTATATGCTAGTATAGATCCTCCTGTTAGTAAATATAAAATGTGTAGCATCCAATAATATAGTATAGGATGAACGTCGTGTCCTCCTATGTTCCAGATGTCTATAAATGTCTTGCTTGCCATTCCGACTGAATATGTTTCATCAAACCATAGATTTGTATGAAAAATCCCTAGAGTTACAAAAATTATTCCTGCTATAATTGTTGCTATGTGCAATTTTTTTAATTTCATTTTTTTATCTCCTTTTTATTAAAAAAATGTAACTTTGTATTTGCATTTGAATTTCTCTTTTGGTTTTAATTTTATTATTTTATTTTTTTCTTCGAATATTCCTGTTGATTCTTTGTCATCTGCTGTATTATACCATGGTTCAATGCAGACAAATGGTGCTCCTTTTTTTGACCAAATTGCTAAATATGGAAATCCTGTAAAATCAAATTCTAGTATTGGTTCTTCTTTATCTTTTTCTTTTAAATATATTTTGTTTGATTGTATATTTTGCATTATAATTGCATCTTTTTCAAAACTGTTTTCATCTAAATATATTTTATTATCATTTAATATTTCTTCTTTTAAACGTGCTTTGCTAATTAGTCCTTCTTCTAACTCTAATATTCCAATCTCATTTTCTTCTTTTTCAAATTCTAAATAATATTTTCCTGCTGAATAGTCACATTTAAAGGCTGGATGTGCTCCTATTCCGAAGAAAATATTTTTACTGTCTTTGTTTTCTACTTCATATGAGACTGTTAAGGTGTTGTCCTTTACATGATATTTTACTTTTAGTTCAAAGTAATATGGGTACTTTTTTAATGTTTCTTCATTTGTTTCTAGCATATATTCTTTTGAATTTACTTCATCTTTTATTGTGTTAAATTTCATATCTCTTGCAAATCCGTGTTGCCCCATTTCATATACTTTGTCTTCTATTATTGCTTTGTTTTCTTTTAATTTTCCTACTATTGGAAATAGTATTGGGCTTTGTCTGTTCCAATATTCTTTTCCATCATGTAATTTTTCTATTCCGTCTTTTTTGATGCTTGTTAATTCTGCGCCTTCAGCTTTTGTTTTTATTTCTAGCATTTTATACCTCCTTATATTCAAAAATCGCCCTTGCTTATTTGCAAGGGCGACATTATTCGCGGTACCACCTTTATTCAAAATAAATTTCTTTATTTTCTCATTAGATTTTAACGTATCTTACACGTATATGACTATTTTTTATTTCTCATCATATCAACTCAGAAACTACCTTCCATTTATCTTTTATAAGAAGTCTCAGCTTTTCTTCTTTTCTCTGTAATAAATTTAATAAATGTACTCCTTTTCGTCATCGTTTTTATTATATGCTAATTATATCATATTTTTTCTGTTTGTCAAAAGTTATCTAGTAATTTTATAGATTATCTGATCTACATCTTGACATCCTTCATATAATACTTCATAATGCTTAAACCCTGTATTTGCTAGTGTTTCATTTAAAACTCTTTCTGGATCCATGCTACTATTTACGCTTAAAATAAATTCGTTTTTATCTTTTAGTTCTTCATTGTCAATTAGTTCGTCTGTTTGATCATTGTATATCATAAATGTTTTTTTGTAATTCATGAATTCTGGTAGACTTTGTATATGATTGAAAAATGTGTATCCTACATATACTAAATCATCTTCACTATATTCTTTTGATATGTCTACATATTTTTGATATCCTTTGTATAAATATAATGGTTTTTCTGTTATAAATCCATAACCAACTAGTAATACTAATGCAACTGTTGCTATCATTACATTGTATTTTTTATTTTCAAAAATTGAGCCCACTGCTAACATTATCATTATTGCAACTATTGGTAATATATTCATTACATATCGTAATTCTAAAAATTCTGCTAATTTTGCTACTAACATTATATATAGAATTGTTGGGAATATGATTAATGCTGTTACTCCTCTTTCTGGTTTTCTTCTTATCAAAATCGCCAATAATGCTATTGCAAATAATGCTAACATTATCTCCCATTTGCTTCCGAAATATTTTAGAATCATATTAAAGTATGTTAGTACTCTGTCTAAGTAATTTGTCGTTTCAAATCCTCCAATTTTTCTATCTGACCTTGTCATATGGTCTATTGAAAATGGGAATGCTATTATTCCTATAATTGCTGATATTACTAGAATTCCTAAGTATTTAAACATTTCTTTATATTTTTTATTTTTTATAAATAATATTACCATTACTACTGCAACTAAAAATGCGTATATTGCAAAAAAGTATTGTGTTAAAAATCCTAGTACTGATGTAATTATGAGTAATATTCTTGTTTTCTTGTTTACTTTATATTCGCTTTTTACTATAAATAGGTTTAAATATAAAAATGCTATTGTGAAAAATGTAAGCATCATATACATTCTTTGAAACATCATTGTTGATATTCCACCTATACTTAGTCCATATAATAAAACTGATAGTATTGATATTGATTTTCTTCCGTATTAAATTAAGAATTTTCCATATTAATATACATGTTCCTATGAAAAATGGTAAATTTATAAAGAAAATTATATATTTTGAAAATGTGTTATTAAATATAGAAGAAACTGTATGTACTAACATATAAAACAATGGTGGATGCACGTCTTGAATTTGATTATAATACACTGATGCATAGTTAAATCTGTTATTTTTTGCTTCCATGTAGTCTTGTGCTTCTTCTCTTGTTCTCCATATCATTTTTTCTTCTGCCATTTTTTCAGAGATATATGCATCTTTTTCGTCTTTGTGGTCAACAAAATAGTATTTGATTCTTCCTACCCATGTCAATAGATTTCCATCTTGAAATATTTTTGCTTCTAAAAATTTATGCATTGGTGTTTTGTCTCTATATGACCAAAAAATATTTTCATATGCGCTATTAGCTGAACCATATGAGAAAATTTCGTCACAATGAAAGCCTTCTTTTTGATTTACAAAAAATATCATTACAAAACACATTGCTATTATTGCTATTGCTAATTTTATTTTATCTTTTCTATTTTCTTTCAATGTTGCTATTTCATTTTCTTCTGTGTCTGTTGTAACTTTTTCTGTTTTTAATACTTCTTTTTTATATTCTTTTATTGACTTCTTTGATATTTCTTGAATCATTTGATTTACTTTTTCTTTGTCTAAAATTTCTAATTTGCCTTCTTTGTATTTTACTACATCTTTTATTTCTTCTGGTATTTCTATTTTATACTGTTCTATTAATTCTTTGTTTAAAATATCATAATCATTATATTGTCTTGTTTCATTTTTCGCATTTGGAAAATATTCATTATAAAATAAATAGTCTACTACGAGATGTAAAAAATATCCTTGCATATATGCTGTACTTATTGAATTATGTTTTAAAAATTCTTTAAGGTTTACACCTGCTCCTCCATTTTCACTGTAATGTGTTTCTTTTTTATCTTCTTTTGAAAGAACATCAGGTGCTATTGCTCCTCTTAAAAATTCTTTTTCTTCTTTTATTCTAAAATTTCTTAAATATTCTTTAGCTACTGCTAAATGGATTACATATCCCGCCATTTTCTTTTCTCCTTTGTCGGCTTAATATACTTCTACATTTTACCATCTTTTATTTTTTTATTCAATGTTTCATTTCAACATAACATTTTCTTCTCCTACGATTTCTTTGAATTCTTTTAGGATTTCTTCTGTTAAGTATATTGCACCACATGGTTTTTCTTGTGATTTATCTAGTACATTAATTTTCATGTTTACTCTATCACCTGCAAAAAATTTTATTGCACCTTTTAATCTTTCTTTTTGTTTTTCATTTAATTCTGTAATGTCTATTAGTACTGTATTTTTTCTTACATGATTTTCTTCATTACTTTCTTCTGAAAATTCTTTTATGTTTTGTACAACAATTCTTGCATCTTCATCTTCTTTTATGCTTAATCTTCCTTCTACTATTATTATATTATCTTCTACTAATATATTATCACATTTTGAATATACGCTATCAAATACTACTATTTCTACTGTTCCATATAAATCTTCAACTGTTACAAATGCCATTATTGTATTTCTTTTTGTGTATTTTTTCTTTATGCTTGTTATTGTTCCTGCGTATTTTACATTTTGTCCATCTTTAAATTTTCCTGCATTTTCTCCGTTTAAATCTTTTATTTGGATTGAATTTATATTTGTTTGTCTTTTGATTGCCTCTTTAATTTTTTCTAGTGGGTGTCCTGATATATATATTCCTATCATTTCTTTTTCTTGTGCTAGTAATTCTCTTTCATCAAGTTCTTTTAGTATTGTATATTGGTATTTTACTGTTTCTTCTGGTTGTACTAAATCAAACATTGTTACTTGATTTGCCATTGTGTTTCTTCCTTGATTATTTATTGTATCTAATATTCTTTCAAATGATGCTAATAATGTGGCTCTTGTTTGATTCATTTCATCAAAACATCCTGCTTTAATTAAACATTCTATACATTTTTTGTTTACTGTTCCACTTTGGATTCGTTCACAAAAGTCTGTGAATGATTTGAATTTTCCGTTTTTTTCTCTTTCTGATATTACTGTTTCTATTGCTGATATTCCAACATTTTTTATGCTTCCCAATCCAAATCTTATTTTCTTATCTTGTACTGTAAATTTTGTAAAGCTTTTGTTTATGTCTGGTTTTAAAATTCCAATATTTAATCTTTTACACTCATATATGTAAATTGGCACTTTATCTAAATTTCCCAAGAAACTGTTCAAAGTTGCTGCCATGAATTCTTCTGGATAATATGCTTTTAAATATGCTGTTCTATATGATACTACTGAATATGCTGCCGCATGTGATTTATTAAATGCATATTTTGCAAACTCTGCCATTTCATCAAATATTTTATTTGCTGATTCTTTATCTATTCCATTTCTTACACAGCCTGGTACAAGTACGTTTCCATTTTCATCTACTTGTCCATTTATAAAATATTCTCTTTCTTTGGCCATTACGTCTAGTTTCTTTTTTCCCATTGCCCTTCTTACTAAGTCGGCCCTTCCAAGAGAATATCCTGCTAATTCTCGAACTATTTGCATTACTTGTTCTTGATATACCATACATCCATAAGTTACATTTAAAATTGGCTCCAATGATGGATGTGTATATTCGTTGTGACCTGGATTTTGTTTTCCTTTTATATATCTTGGGATTTGGTCCATTGGTCCCGGTCTGTATAGTGAAACTCCGGCTATGATATCTTCCAAACAGTCTGGTTTTAGTTCTTTCATGAAGTTTGTCATACCTTGGCTTTCAAATTGGAATATTCCTACACTTTCTCCGTTTGCCCAAAGTTTATATACTTTTGGATCATTCATGTCTTTATCGTATTCCACATCTATTCCACGGTTTTGTTTAACTAGCTTTTCAGTATCTGAAATTACGGTTAAAGTTCTTAGTCCTAAAAAGTCCATTTTCAAAAGTCCAAGTTCTTCTAGTAAATTCATTGTGTATTGTGTTGATATATTTCCATCATTTACATATAGTGGCACATATGTATCTACTGGATCTTTTGTTATTACAATTCCACAGGCGTGTGTTGATGCCTGTCTTGGTAGTCCTTCTAGTTTTATTGCTATATCTATTAATTGCTTTACACTTGGATTTGATTCATATAATTCTTTAAATTCTCTGTTTTGTTCTAATGCTTTTGGAATTGTTATATGAACTTCCATTGGTATCATTTTTGCTAATTTATCTGTTTCTGAATATGGATAATCAAGTACTCTCCCAACATCTCTTATTACCATTCTTGCTGCCATTGTTCCAAATGTTATAATCTGTGATACATGGTCTTTTCCATATTTTCTTTCAACATATTCTATAACTTCTCCACGTCTTTCATAACAGAAATCTACGTCGAAATCTGGCATGCTTACTCTTTCTGGGTTTAAAAATCTTTCAAAAAGTAATCCATATTTTAATGGATCTATATCTGTTATTCCTATTGCGTATGCTGCAATTGAGCCCGCTCCTGAACCACGTCCTGGTCCTACTGGTATTCCTACTGATTTTGCATAATTTATATAATCCCATACGATTAAGAAATAATCTACATATCCCATTTTTTCGATTACTGAGATTTCATACTCTAGTCGGGCCATTACTTCTTCTGATGGACTTTCTCCATATCTCTTTTTTATTCCTTTATAGCAAAGGTCTTTGAAATAATCTAGGTGTGTTGCATATTCTTCTGGTACATCATAGTTTGGTAATTTGGTTACTCCAAATTCAAAATCGTAATTGCATTTTTCTGCAATTTTTACTGTATTTTCTATTGCATCTGGAAATTCTGAAAAATAATCTGCCATTTCTTCTGGAGATTTTATATAAAATTCTTCAGTTTCAAATCTCATTCTGTCTTCGTCTGACATTCTTTTTCCAGTTTGGATACATAGTAATACTTCGTGAAAATAGCTGTCTTCTTTTTTTAGGTAATGTGCATCATTTGTTGCTACTAGTGGTATGTCTAATTTTCTAGCTAGTTGAATTAATTTTTGATTTACCATTATTTGTTGTCTTAAACCATTGTGTTGTATTTCTATATAATAATCTTCTTTAAATACTCGTTTATGCCATAATGCAATTTCTTCTGCTTTTTCCATATTGTTTTGAATAATTGCTTGACTTAGACTTCCTGCTAGACATGCACTTAGGCAAATTAGTCCTTCACTATATTTTTCTAATATTTCTAAATCTATACGTGGTTTATAATAAAATCCTTCTACAAATGATAATGAAACTAATTTTGATAAATTTTGATATCCTGTTTTATTTTTGGCTAATAAAATTAAATGATTATATCCGTTATCTCTGCCTGCTTCTTTATCGAATCTGCTGTGTGGTGCTACATATACTTCACATCCTATTATTGGTTTTATGTCATTTTTTTTGCATTCTTTATAAAAGTCTACTGCTCCATACATAACTCCGTGATCTGTAAGAGCTATCGCTTTCATTCCTAGTTCTTTTGCTCTTACTGGTAAATCTTTAATTCTACTCATTCCATCTAATAAACTATATTCGCTATGGACATGCAAATGTACAAAATCAGCCATTTTTTTCTCCTTTTCTATATTGCTTTTTATATCACATTTTTATGCTTTTATCAATATTGATTTTCATTTAAAAAGTATAATATAAAAGTTACATCAAAAAAATAAAAAATGCCCGTTTGAGCTAATTTGCAATGCGCTTTTTTCTTTTTAGTTGATGTAACTTTTTTTATATTACTATATTATTACTTTAAAGTAAAGCACCGCTTTTGCGATGCTTTTACAACAATTTTATAGTTTCTTCTAATTTTTTCCCTTGTACCTTAGGAATATTTACAATTTCAAATTTTGAAACTTTATCTCCAAATTGAATTTCAATAATATCCCCAACCTTTACATCATAACTTGGTTTTACAACCTTTCCATTTACACTTACTCTACCACAATCTGCAACCTCATTTGCAACTGTTCTTCTTTTTATTACTCTACTCATTTTTAAAAATTTATCTAATCTCATTTCTTTCTCCTATTTATGTATTAAAATATTCTTCTCCTATTACTGCATCCACAACTGTTATTGTTGTTAGAATTTGCTTCTTGAATTAAATCTTCTAATGATGTTCCTGAACACTGATTTTGAGTCCACTGTTTTGTAATCCATGCAACAACATATGATAATATTGTATACAAAATTGTGAATATCAAAAATGATTCATCTGCTACTGCAAATGTAAAAATCAGTAATATAGAAAATGTTATTCCTGCTATTTTTATTGGACAATTTATTAATGTCTCAAATATTATTGATAATATTGTTATTGCAACAGGAAGTGCAAAATATAATAATAAAAAATTGTTCATGTCATTCTCCTTTTTGTTATATTGTATTCTTTTTTATTATTATTTGTTCCTGTTTTAATAATTCACTTGTAATAAATATAACCCATGTGCTGGTAATGTTTTTCCAGCTTTTGTCCTATCTTTTGATTCTATAATTGAAGGAATGTCTTCTGGTTTTGTTTTGCCTAATCCGACATCTAATAAAGTACCAGAAATTATTCTAACCATGTTGTATAAAAATCCTGTTCCTGTTACTTCTATTATTACCCTTTCTCCTTCTTTTCTTACATTTCCATCAAGAATTTTTCTCACACTGCTTTTACTACTTGTTCCACTTGCTTTGAACGCCTTGAAATCATGTTCACCAATAAAATATTTTATTGCTTCATTCATTTTTTTATAATCTAATTTCATAGGTACATGATATTCTAATCCTCTATAAATTGCTGTTCCATTTTCTGAATTATTTATTATATATCTATATGTTTTTGATTTCACTGAATATCTGCTATGAAACCTTTCGTCGACTTCCTCTGCAGACTTAATTACAATGCTTTTCTTTAATCTTGAGTTTATTGCTCTTGCAAATTTTTCTGTTGGGATTTTTGAGTTTGTTTTAAAATTTGCTGTTTGTCCTAAGCTATGTACTCCTGCATCTGTTCTTCCGGAAGCTGTTAAATCAACTTTCTCTCCTGTTATTTCTTCTATTGCTCTTTCTATTTCTCCTTGAATATTCAGTTTATCTGGTTGTTTCTGCCAGCCGTTAAATCCTTTTCCATCATATTCTATTATTAATTTTATATTTCTCATTATTACTCTCCGTTGCTTTTTTGTTATTTCTTATTTAATTTTCTTTTGATGTTTTGGTTGTACAGCTGTAGTACAGCCATGTGATATATAAACTTTAGCATATTTTTCAAAATTATTCAATATCATTGGATGTTCTTTTGGATAATCAAATATAATGGTCATAGTTTAAGATAAGTATGTATTTATGGCTGTAAATGATGAAATTAAAAATTGTGATGATGTTTTTATAGGACTTTTGAGGGAAAAGAAAAGTTGTCAAAAAAATCCTTTTGCATTTGCGTATTTTCTAAAGTTTGATATTGATACATATACTGTATTTCCGTTAACTGTTACTTTTCCACGTCTTGTTGATGTTTCAAATTTTCCGGCATATAAATAAGGATCATATATTTTTAGTGTATCTCCATCTATTCCTACTAAAACAACAAAGTGACCTCCTGTTGTAAATAAGCCATTCCCTACACTTACTACTACATAATTATTATTTCTTAGTAAATTAATTGCTGTATCTATATTTCCTGTTTCAGAATATTTAATGTTAAATTCATCTGCTATTGCTCTAAATGCACTCCAATACGTTCCATTATTGGCACTTCTATATCCATATTTCACAAATAATTCTGCCATTTTATCAGGTGTTATTGTTCCTTTACACGCTGTTACTATAATGCTTCCTGCAGTTGGTCCACATCCTGATATTCCAATTGTTTGATTTTTATTTCCTGTAGATGAATACATTTTGTTTTTCCATCTAGAATCTAATTGTGAATAATAAGTTAATCCTTTATAGTCTCCTAATGTTACATTCCATATTGTTGCTTTAGCTCCTTCGTATGCAATGTCTCCCTGTAATTCAAAGCTTTCATCTTCTACTTCTTGTTCCTGTTTTTGTTCATCTGCTTCATTTTGTGCAACAATTTCTGTTGATGGTAATTCTTGAATTTCACTTTCTGTCATTTTATAAATACTAATATTTCCAATTTCATTATTAACAACATTTTGTATTGTATTTATTGAATTATTTATTTCTTTGTTTTTTATAAAAAGTCTAGAAATAGTTCCTAAAATTGCCACACCACATAAAATTACTATTAAGATTAATTTTTTCTTATTTTGGTTCATTTTTTTCACCTCTATATAATTTATGAAAATATAAATATTGCGACACAATAGGCGAAAAAGAATGACTTGTCAATTTTTTTGTAAAATAATTTTTATTTAATTGATTTTATTTTTTTACTATTATATAATTTAAAAAAAATGTAGGAGTTTTACTATGACTATTAAATTAGTGGCAAGTGATTTGGATGGTACTATTATTAGTGAAAATAATTATATTAATGAATCTAATTTAGATGCTATTAATATGATACACAATAATAATATTGATTTTGCTATTTGTACTGGAAAATCTTATTCTGTGAGCAAAAGATTTTGCGAAAAATGTAATGCTACTTATGGTATTTTCAATAATGGCTCACAAATTTATAATTTAAAAACTGGTGTACCAATTTATAAAAATGTTTTAGCTTTTTCTGATATTAGTAAATGTTATGAAATTGCAAAAAAATATAATTTACATGTTCATGCTTATTCTGATAATAAGTTAGTCACCGAAAGGCTTGAGTTTTTGGATTTCAGAAATTTTAAGCTTCAAAAAGATCCTGGGTTTGAATTTGTTGTTGTTCCAAATGTTTTGGAATATATTCAAAAAAATAATTTGTTAATTTATCAATTTGTTATTTCTAGTTATTCTTCTTTAGAAAATGTTAAAGAAGAAATTTTGTCTACTCAAAATGTCTCTATTTTAAAGATTTCTAAATTTGGTCAATATATGGATAAAATATTAAATAAAGAATATGAATACTTGTCTATTGTTCCTTTTAATACAAGTAAAAGTAATGCTTTGGACATCCTTAGCAAGTATCTTTCAATCACAAATAATGAAATTATGGCTATTGGCGATAATTTGAATGATATTGATATGGTTAGAAAGTCTGGTGTTGGTGTTGCTGTTGCTAATGCTTACTCTGAATTAAAAGAAGTTGCAAAATATACAACAACGAAAGATGTATCTTCTGGTGGCTTTGCAGAAGCAGTTTTTAAATTTATAGAAAAATAGCAACCTTTTCTATTTTTAGGTTGCTATTTATTCTTCATCTTTTTTATAAAATTTTTTAAATCTTTTTATTTTTTCTTTTTTTTCTTGTTCTATATCTTTTATTGTTATTAAATATTTTATTAGTATTTTCTTTAATGTTTCTTCTTTAACATCTGCAATAAGTGTTCCTTCTTTTGCTATTGAAATTTTTCCTGTTTCTTCTGATACTACTACTGCAACACAATCAGTTTCTTTTGAAATTCCAATTGCTGCTCTATGTCTTGTTCCTAATTCTCTTGCAATATCTTTATCATCTGCTAATGGTAACATACATGATGCTGCTGCTATTTTATTATCACTTATTACTACCGCTCCATCATGAAGTGGTGTTCTTGGTGTAAATATATTTACTAATAATTGTGGCGAAATTTCTGAATCCATTAAAATTCCTGTATCTATAATATCATTTAATTTTATGTCTCTTTCAATTACAATTAGAGCTCCTGTCCTTGTTTTTGAAAGTTCTGTCGCTGCAATTACTATTCTATATATGTTTTCTTTTGTTTTAACTTCTATGCTTTTATCTATTCCAAAGAATTTTCCAAATTGATTTGTTCCTAATTGCTCTAATCCCCTTCTTAGTTCTGGTTGGAATATTATCATTAATGCTAAAACTCCCCAATTCATTATAGCTGTTAATATTGCATTAAAAATATATAAATGTAATAACTTCGTTAATCCTGTTATTACAATTAATATTAGTATTCCTTTTGCTAATTGGCTTGCTCTTGTATGTCTGATTGATTTGAATAATTTTACAATTAAGAAACCAACTATCAATAAATCTAATATTAACATGAATAAATCTAATGGATGATCTTGCAAATTTTCAATATAGCTTACTATATTATTTTCATAGAAGTTTGTAATATCTAACTTAAATCCATCGAAACCTTCCATATTTTACCTTTCTATTTTGTAAGTACATAATATAATAATGTGCTTGCTGTTGCAAGAATCATTGCTACAATCATTATTATTGCTATAATTTTTGTTATTATTTTGTGTTTATCCATATCTAATTCCTTCTTTCTTTTATTAATACTGTTAATATTTTATATCATATAATTATTTTTTTCAATAGTATTTTTTGTTATATTTTTTGTTACATTTTGTCACTGCTTATTGTAACGAATTTTTTTTTATGTTATACTTTTTTCGAGTATAAAAGTTTAGCTTTTATGGTCAAAATATAATTATAAATATTTTATAATGGAGGTATATTTATGAAGTTTGATGAATGGAATGGCTTTAATGCAGGTGCTTGGAACAAAGAAATTGATGTACGTGATTTTATTCAAAAAAATTACACTCCTTATACAGGTGACGATTCTTTCCTTGCTTCAGCTACTGAAAATACAAAAAAGTTGTGGGATGAAGTTTTAGAATTATATAAGAAGGAAACTGAAAACGGTGGTGTTCTTGCAATTTCTAATGATATTGCTTCTACTATCACTAGTCATGAGGCTGGTTACATTGATAAAGATTATGAGAAAATCGTTGGTCTTCAAACTGAGGCTCCTTTAAAAAGAGCTTTGATGCCTAATGGTGGTATTCGTATTGTTGAAAAATCATGTGAAGCTTATGGTAGTAAAGTTTCTGATAAATTAGAAGATATTTATCATCATTATAGAAAAACTCATAATGATGGTGTTTTCTCTGTTTATACTCCTGAAATAAGAGCTGCTAGAAGTTCTCATATTATTACTGGTCTTCCAGATGGATATGGTCGTGGAAGAATCATTGGTGATTACAGACGTGTTGCTCTTTACGGTGTTGACTTTTTAATTGAAGAAAAGAAAAAGGATTTTGCTAACTGTATTTCAACATCTTTTACTGAGGAAATTATTCGTGAAAGAGAAGAAATTAGTGACCAAATAAAAGCTTTAAATGATTTAAAAATTATGGCTGAAAAATATGGCTTTGATATTTCTAAACCTGCAAAAAATGCTCAAGAAGCTGTTCAATGGTTATATTTCGGATACTTGGCTGCAATAAAAGATCAAAATGGTGCAGCTATGAGTATTGGTAGAACTTCTACATTCCTAGATATATATATTGAAAGAGATTTAAAAGCTGGTATTATTACTGAAAGTGAAGCTCAAGAATTAATGGATCATTTTATTATGAAATTACGTCTTGTTCGTTTCTTAAGAACACCTGAATATAATGAATTATTTAGTGGTGATCCTGTTTGGGTTACTGAATCTATTGGTGGTATGGGTATTGATGGTAGAACTTTAGTTACTAAAAACTCTTTTAGAGTTTTGCATACTCTAAATACTTTAGGTTCTTCACCTGAACCTAACTTAACTGTTTTATGGTCTACTAGACTTCCTGAAAATTTCAAAAAATTTGCTACTAAGATTTCTATTGAGACAAGCTCTATTCAATATGAAAATGATGATTTAATGAGAGATTTCTGGGGTGATGATTATGGAATTGCTTGTTGTGTTTCTGCAATGCGAATTGGTAAACAAATGCAATTCTTTGGTGCTCGTGCTAATCTTGCTAAAGCTTTACTTTATGCAATTAATGGTGGTAGAGATGAAATGTCTGGTAAACAAGTAGCTCCTAGATATCAACCAATTACTTCAGAATATCTTGATTATGATGAAGTTATGCAAAAATTTGATGTTATGATGGACTGGGTTGCAAAAACTTATATTGATGCTTTGAATATTATTCATTATATGCATGATAAATATTCTTATGAAGCTATTGAAATGGCTTTACATGATAAAGATATTTTAAGAACTATGGCTTGTGGTATTGCTGGTTTATCTGTTGTTGCAGATTCTTTATCAGCTATTAAATATGCAAAAGTTAAACCTATTAGAAATGAAGATGGTTTAGTTGTTGATTATCAAATTGAAGGTGATTTTCCTAAGTATGGTAATGATGATGATAGAGTTGATTCTATAGCTGTTGATATTATAAAATCTTTTATGACTAAATTAAAGAAACAACCTACTTATAGAAATTCAAAACCTACTATGTCTATTTTGACAATTACTTCTAATGTTGTTTATGGTAAATATACAGGAAATACTCCTGATGGTAGAAAAGCTGGTGCTCCTTTCGGACCTGGTGCTAACCCACTTCATGGTAGAGACCAAAATGGTGCTTTAGCTGTTTTGAATACTTTAGCAAAATTACCTTACAAATATTCTGAAGATGGAATTTCTTATACTTTTGCTATCACACCTGACACTTTAGGAAAAACTATGGATGATAAAATTAAAAATTTAACTTCATTACTTGATGGTTACTTTGTTCAACTAAGTCATCATATTAATGTTAATGTATTTAATAGAGAATTGTTGCTTGATGCTATGGATCATCCAGAAAAATATCCTCAACTTACTATTCGTGTTTCTGGATATGCAGTTAAATTCACAAAATTAACTAGAGAACAACAATTAGATGTTATAAATCGTACAATTCATGAACGTATTTAAAAAATAGAATTGTTAAAGAACTAAAAGTCATTGATTTTTAGTTCTTTTTTTATCCTTGCTACTTTCTATTAGATTTGTTATACTGTTTTTGATTAAAATTATGTTGAAAGGGTTATAATTTATATATGATGGAAAATAATTTAGGTCGTGTCCATTCTATTGAAACTTTTGGTACTGTAGATGGACCTGGAATTAGATTTGTTGTTTTTATGCAAGGTTGTCCTTTAAAATGTATGTATTGTCATAATAGGGATACCTGGGAAGTTAATGCTGGTAATTTAACTAATGTTGATGATTTAGTTGCTGAAATAAAACGATATATTCCTTATATAGAATCTTCAAATGGTGGTGTAACTGTTTCTGGTGGTGAACCTTTGCTTCAAGCTAAATTTGTTACATGTTTATTTAAAAAATTACAAGAATTAAATATTCATACTTGTCTTGATACTGCTGGTAGCCTTCCAATTAATGATGATATTAAGGAACTTTTGCATTATACTAATTTAGTATTACTTGATATTAAACATATTGATGATGAAAAAGCTAAAGTTCTTACTGGAATGTCTAATAAAAATAATCTTGCTTTTGCTAAATTTTTATCAGATAATTCCATTCCTGTTTGGATTAGACAAGTTCTAGTTCCTGGATATACTGATGATGAAAATGATTTATTGAGATTAAAAGATTTTATTTCAACTCTTTCTAATGTTGAAAAAATTGAATTTCTTCCTTATCATGATTTAGGAAAGTTCAAATGGGTTGAACTTGGTTTCAAATATCCTTTAGAAAATGTTAGATTAGCTAATAATGATGATGTAACTAGAGCAAAAAAAATTCTTGGAATTTAATTATTTTTAGCAAAAAAGGTCCACTTCGCAAAGTGGACCTTTTTTACTAGTGGATAGTTCTCTGAACTTCCTATAATATTATTACTCTAAGAAATACTGGAGCATTTCATAAATGCCCATTTCTCTAAGTCTTTTTGCCTGCTCTAAGTCAGACTCTTTTTCTGCTCTCTGGAAATTACGCTTGTCTGTTCTAATAACTACTGGGACAGATGCATCTAAAAATTCCCGAGCTGTTTCTTCGTTAATTTTTGTTAAAGTTTCAATATCTTTAATATCATAATCTGTAGGTTTCATAATTAGTCCTCCTTTAATTATATAAGATATTGTTTATTAATTTCTGCTTAATTATTATATAATCTTTTCTGTATTATGTCAATCTTTTTTTGCTTTTTTCTAATTTTAGTGGTATAATATATTTGTGTAACATATTAATGTTTTATTTTTATTAAGGAGGTACCATAATGGTAGCAGGAAAAAGATTACAGGAACATACAGTAAGACAGCAGGTTTTAGATGGATTATACTCTACAAATTTGCCAGATGCGTTCAGACGGTTTGGTACAGATTTTGTAGAAGTTTACCCAATACCATTATCTTGTTGCATCAGTAATCTTCAGGGAAAACATACTATTTATGTCCTTGATCCTAATGCATAAAATTAAATGTTATGCTGGGAGCCTTGCATTGCAAGGCTCTTTTCTTATTGAATATGCCTTTTACTTGTTAAACAAACTTTCAATATTATTTGTATTATTTTTATCAGTTCAATTTATTCATTTTACATAAAAAATTGACTTTTTTATGTATTTGTGGTATACTATGTTTGTAACAAAAAGTTATTGCAGTTAAAATAGGAGGTAGTTCTAATGAGAACACGTACAATTGACACTTATCATTATAATCTTTATCGAATGCAGGCAGCGGATCGATTGATCCAACAAAGAGATTGCTCAACAAAACGAACTAGTGAGTTCGATACTCCACGGTATGGATCAGATTTAAGTATAGTAGATTCGTGTCGCGTATGGTTATTCGAGCAGCAGAGAAAAAAAGGTTGGTCATATGAGAGAGCCAGAATCTTTGCTAATAAACAACTGTTATATGTGAATTCTGAACGTCTCGAAAAGATGACGGAACAGATTATCTCTGAATTCGAATTTTAATTAAGTGTTCATAATCCAAAAGGACTCTCATTTGTAGATAATTCTACTAAATGAGGGTCCTCCTCTTTTTTTATGTATCAGGAAAATTTCATATTTTCCTGATACATTTTTATTAAAAGTATAAATATTTTTTCATATTAGAAAATACTTTAAAGTTTTCTGATATTTCGATTTTATATAATATTTTTACATTCCTGTAACTGGTAATTTGGTTATTTGTTCTGAATAGCTTTGTTCTTTTTTAGGTATTATTTCCTCTTTTGGTGTTATTTCTTCTTGTTTATTTGTTACTGTAATTGCTAATTCTTCATTTAATTTTATTTCAAATTCTATTTTTCCCTCTAATTTTTGATATCCTTGTTTTGATGCTACTTCTTCTAAATAATATTTTCCTGGTTGCATTCCTTCTACTATTATTTCTCCATCTTTATTTGTTTTTAAATTGCTATATTTAATTTCACCTTTTTCATTTAATATATTAAATTCTACTCCTTCTAATAATTTCTTGGTCTTATCATCTTTTTTTATTATTTTTAGTTTTGTTTTATTTTTATTATATTTTACTTTTGTTTGTGTATCTCCTGCTTCATATATTTCTCCTGTTAAAGCATAGTTTTGGTATCCTGCATTGTTTGCTTTTCCATATAAAACTGGATATGTTGCTAATTCTGCTTTTATGTTTATATCTATTTCTCCATCTTTTTCTAATAGGTTTATTGGCATTTTTATTTTGAATTTCTTTTCTTTTGTTGTTTTAATTTCTTTATTGTTCATATCTGTTATTTTTATTTTATTTTCTTTCGTGTCTGCTATTGAGATTATATATTCTTTTGCTTGGAATTCTGTTTTGATTTCCATTGTTTTGCTTATGTAGGTTTTGTTTGTTTCATCTATTTCCCATTGTGTTGCTTCTTGTATTTTTATATTTGTGCTTGGTCTTGGCATATTTATAGTTCTAGCTGTTTCTATAATTTTTTTCATTGCATTTAGTGTACGTGTTCCCGCTTCTCCAATTGGTATATATTTTGATGTATCATCTCCATATAATAAACAGTATACTGCTTGTTTTGTTGCTGTATATGCTTCATCTTCATCTGCTACTCCTAAGCTTGCAAGTGATTTGTATGGATAGCCATTTAATATTCCTTTTCTTACTTCTGTATGTGCTAGTGCTGAGTCTATGCTTACTGAATAGCTGCCATATTCTCCCACTCCTCCTAGTTCTTTATTTACGCAATATGCTGGATTTTCTTTTCCATTATTTTTATAAAATACTTTTGTTACTATTATTTCTCCTCCATTACTTGCTAGTCTTAATAATGGTTTGCATCTTCCTTTTGAATATAAATCTGCTTTATTTATGCTAAATGTTGCTTTTGAAATACTTGTTGTTATTAATAGTAATATTATTAATATTGTTATTATTTTTCTTATTTTCATATTTTTCTTTTTCCTTCTTTCTATATTTTTAATTTTCCTTGTATGCATCTTCTGTATTCTGGTTGGTTTTCTACACATGTTATTAATGTTATTTTGTTTTCTTTTGTTGGCTTTATAACTTGTATGTCTGTATCTTTTATTATTTTTTTCGTGTCTACTATATAAACTAATTCTATATCTTTATATTTGTATATTATTTTGTCTCCTTTTTCTAGTTGTTTTAAATTTTGAAAATAGTTTACTTTATATCCTCTATTATGTGCTGCTAAACATATATTTCCATTTATATAGCCACTTTCTATAAAATGTCCTATGTTTTTATTCAAATTTTCTTGGTCTGTTCCATCTTTTATTTCTGCTTTTAGATTTATTTTTGGTATTTCTATTTCCCATGTTTCTTTTATTGTTTTTGTTATTTTCGTTGTTGGTATTTTATATATAGTTTGTGTTTTTTTTCCTAAACATATTGATAGTGGAAACATGATTTGAGTTACTATGCAATTTAGTAATATTATTATTGTTATTATATCTTTTCTTATTTTAACCTTCTCCTTTATTTTATTTTTAGATTTCTTGTGATATAATATAGTTAGTGTAATTTTCACTAGAGTAGCATTTTAAAAAAAAGGAGGTAACTATGCGGTTTAAAAAATTTCTTAAGTATTTTTCCTTTTTAGTTATAGTATGTATGGCTTGTCTATATATACTCAATTTCAAAATTGATAAGGGTAATGGCTACATTACTAGAGATACTTTTTTGTACAAAGATAGTAAACGGATTTATCAAGAAATTGAATTAAATACTGGAGATAAGGTTTATGTCTTAGCTTATTATGATAATAATCTTGTAAAAGTTAGATATGAAGATGAAAATCAAAAGAAGTTTGTTGGCTTCGTTGATGAAGATTCTTTTTCAACTTATGTTTTCCCAGCAAAAATGTCAACTTCTGCTCAGCCGGAAACGCCAGATATTGAAACACAACCAGTTTTGCTTTATGTAGCAAATGATGTTGCTTTTAAAGATTTTGTTACTGAATTTTCTAATGTTCCAAATGGTTTTGCTGTAATAGGTGTCTATTTGGATAATTCGGATTATTCAGATGATATCTTAAAGTGCGAAGGCTTTTGTGAAGAACAGCAAATTCCTTACAATAACTTCTCAACTTTTGATGATAATAAGTATAATGCTTATATTCAGTCAAAAGAAGATGAAGATAATG
Source organism: uncultured Clostridia bacterium (assembly GCA_934149115.1). Taxonomy (GTDB): domain Bacteria; phylum Bacillota; class Clostridia; order TANB77; family CAG-508; genus UMGS1994. The sequence goes on along the minus strand of CAKPDW010000013.1, from coordinate 3,281 downwards.
TTACTATTGCTGATGATATGGACTTATCTTTTAAATTCTTACCTCGTGCTTTTGATATAACTAATTTAGATTTAAACTTAATGCGTGGATATGATTTAAAAGATTGCTTTTTGTATACTACTTCATTACCTTTAAGTACTTCTAGTAACTATTTCTGGTTGAGTGATCCTAATTTACAAACGATAAATAAAAATTCAACTAGAAACACAAAAATACTAAAATCAGTTACAAAAGCGTATACTTTTTATGAAAATTCAGATTTTAAATATGCTTATATATCTGATTCTTTTGAACAGGAGATTGATGAATTGTATCAATCCAAATTAGAAACTATTAAAGATGTTACAAAAAATGCTACTCGGAATTAGGGGATTTTTCCCCTTTTTCTTTTTGAATTAAAATTTTTTTGAATTAAATTGCAATTTATTAATTAATATCTTAATATGTTTTTTCCAATTTGTAAAGTTTTTTTCATCGTCTTATTTCGACATTTTTTTACATTTATAATTTATATTTTTTCTCATTTTTTTCTATTATTTTATTATTTTCTATGTTATAATTACAATAATTGTTATACAAATTATGAAAGGATTGTGATTTACTTTATGAAACTTACAGAGGATAGTTCAAGTTTGGCTGAACATAAATTACTTGTTTTATATATTTTAAATAAAATTGGAAAACCTATTAACCAAAAGGCTCTTTTGGAATTGGTTACTTCTATTACTGAATTAAATTATTTTTATTTTCAACAATTTTTACTTGATTTAATTGAAAATAAATATGTTATTTCTTATAAAAAAGATGAGGAAACTTTATATAATATTACTCCTGAGGGAAAACGTGCTATAGAACTTACTGCTGATATGATTCCTGGTATTTTGACTTTGAAAGTTGATAATAATTTGAAAGAAAGTCTTGATGATATTGAAGATAAATTCTCAATTTCTTCTGATTATACTCCTATTGATGAGAATCATTTTACTGTTAAATGTAAAATTGTTGAGAATAATAATATTGTTTTTGAAATCCTAACTTTGGCTGGTTCTAAAGAGCAGGCAAAAGCTATTGTTGATAATTGGAATAATAAGGCTGAAACTATTTATCCAAAAATTTTAGGATTACTTACTGAATAATATTTATTTTTTATAAAATTAAAACAGCAAACTTTTTTGTTTACTGTTTTAATTTTTTTCTCATTGCTTCATATAATATTACTGCTGTGGCTACAGATGCATTCAAGCTTTCTGTTTTTCCTGGCATTGGTATTTTTATTTTCTCATCTGCTAATTCTAGAATTTCTTTTTCTACTCCATTTGCTTCATTTCCTATTACTATTGCTGTTTTTTCATAGGTTACATCATAGATTGATTTTGTTGTATCTAAACTTGTTGCCATTACTTTTATTTTATGTTTTTTCATTTCTTTTATTGTTTTTACTAAATTTTCGCTTTCTACTATATTTATTCTAAAAATTGCTCCCATTGTTGATCTTACAACTTTGGGATTGTATGCATCTGCGCAATCTTTTGAAAGTATTATTTGTTTTATATTCAAGCTGTCTGCTGTTCTTAAGATTGTTCCCATATTTCCTGGGTCTTGTAAATTGTCTAGTATTAAAAATAAATCTTCATTATAATCTATTTTTTCTTTTTGTTTTTCTCTTTCTATTACTGCTAAAATTCCTTGTGGATTTACTACATTTGTTAAACTTAAAAATATTTTTTCACTTACAGATATACATTCATATTTTGCTATCTCATATTTTATGTCACTGTCTAAATCATTTTCTTGTTTACAATCATCACATATTATTATTAATTTTATTTTAGCATTTTCTTGGATTGCTTCTTTTATTAGTTTTACGCCTTCTATCAAATAACAATTTTCTTGATCTCTGTATTTCTTATCTTTTAATTTTTTTAATTTTTTAATTGTTTCATTATCTTTACTTGTTATTACCATAATCTTTTCCTTTCAATTTATATGTCTTGCAAAAATCCTTTTATTTCTTTAAGTATATCATTAATATTTTTTAATTTGTATGTTACATATGGATTTTTTGCTGGTGAAAATTTTATTCTCATTCCGTATTTTTTCAACAATTTGTCTACTACTGTGAAATCGAATGTTTTTTCATCAAAATAGAATATTACCTTGTCTGTTTTTTGTGCTACTTTTATTATATTCTTTGCTCTACACATATTTCTTATTCTTGCAATATCTAATAATTTTTCGATTTCTTTTGGCATATTTCCATATCTATCTATTATTGAATCTGTTATGTCTTTGATTTCTTCTTCATTTTTGCATAATGCTATTTCTTGATAAATTTCTATTTTTTGATTTGAATCTTCTATGAATTCATCTGGAATGTAGCTTGATACGTCTAAATCTAATTGAACATCTATTTCTTCTTCTACTTGTATTCCTTTCATCTCTTTTACTACTTGGTCTAATAGTTTGCAATACATGTCATATCCAACTTGTTCCATATGTCCATGTTGCAATTCTCCCAATATGCTTCCTGCTCCTCTTATTTCCAAATCTCTCATTGCAATTTTGAATCCTGAACCAAATTCTGTAAATTCTTTTATTGCTTTTAATCTTTTATCTGCTACTTCTGATAATAGTTTGTCTTTTTTATACATAATATATGCATAACCTTGTTTCTCACTTCTGCCTACTCTACCTCTTATTTGGTATAATTGTGCTAATCCAAGTCTATCTGCGTTTTCAACTATTATAGAATTTGCATTTGGTATATCTATTCCGGATTCTAGAATTGTTGTACATACAAGTACGTTTATTTTTTTGTCAATAAAATCTTGCATTATTTCTTCTAGTTCTCTACCTGACATTTGTCCATGTGCAATACCTATTTGTGCTTCTGGTACTAGTGCTTGAATTTGACTTGCCTTTGCTTCTATTCCTTCTACATTATTGAATAAATAAAATACTTGACCATCATGTTCTAATTCTTTTGTTATTGCTTCTTTAACAATTTCATCATCATATTCTAAAACATATGTCTGTACTGGTTTTCTGTTTTGTGGTGGTTCATATATTACTGACATATCTCTTATACCTAGTATTGACATGTGTAATGTTCTTGGGATTGGTGTTGCTGTCATTGTTAATACATCTACATTTGTTTTTATTTCTTTTATTTTTTCTTTATCTTTTACTCCAAATCTGTGTTCCTCATCTATTATTAAAAATCCTAAATTTTTAAATTTTACGTCTTTACTTAAAATTCTATGTGTTCCTATTACAACATC
>CAKPDW010000012.1 GCA_934149115.1 uncultured Clostridia bacterium | reverse complement strand
GTTTTAGCTGAAAGAGGTTTACCACCAGCTGATTTATATTTAGAAGGTAGTGACCAATATAGAGGTTGGTTCCAATCTTCAATGCTTACATCTGTTGCTACAAAAGGAAAAGCTCCTTATAAAGAAGTTGTTACTCATGGTTATACAATTGATGACCAAGGTAGAAAAATGTCTAAGTCTATAGGAAATGTTATAGCACCTCAAGAGATTATAAATGAATCTGGTGCAGATGTTTTAAGACTTTGGGTTTTAGCTTCTGATTATAAATCTGATGTTAGTGTTTCAAAAGCAATAATTAAGCAGGTTACAGAGGTTTATAGAAAAATACGTAATACTGCAAGATATATTCTTGGAAATACTTATGATTTTGAAGTAAATTTACCTGTTGCTTATGAAGATTTATTAGAAATTGATAAATGGGCTTTAATAAGACTTAACAAATTGATAAAAGATTGTACAAAAGCATATGATGAGTATGAATTCCATAATGCATATCAAGCAATAAATCAATTTTGTGTTAATGATATGAGTAATTTTTATTTAGATATTATAAAAGATAGATTATATACTTCAAAAGCTGATTCTTTAGAAAGAAGATCTGCACAAACTGTAATGTATGAAATTTTGGATGCTTTAGTTAAAATTTTAGCTCCTATGACTTGTTACACTGCTGAAGAAATTTGGCAAGCAATGCCTCATAGAGATGGAGAAAAAGTTGAAAGTGTAATGCTTACAAATTATCCTGAGTATAATCCTAAATATGAAAATCCTGAATTAGAGGCTAGATGGAATAAAATAATAGCTTTAAAAGAAGAAGTTTCTAAGAAATTAGAAGAAGCAAGAATGGAAAAAGTTATAGGACATTCTTTAAATGCTAAAGTTACTTTATATGCAACTGAGGACAAATATGAACAATTACTAAAAGATGCTGACCTTTTAACTTCTGTATTTATTGTTTCAAAAGTTGAAATTGATAATAATAAAAGAGAAGAAGATGGCGAAATCGGAATAAAGGTTGAAGCTGCAGATGGAGAAAAATGTGAGAGATGTTGGATGTATTCTGAAACAGTTGGAAAAAATCATGAACATCCAACACTATGCAAGAGATGTGTTGACAATTTGGAATAAAAAGTGTATAAATATATTTGTAACTTTATCGGAGTTATGTTAAAATTTGATTATTAAGCAAGAAAGTTGGAGGAAATAGTAATGAGTGTATTGGTTAATGTATTATCAGTATTATATGTACTATGTTGTATATTTATAATAGTATTAGTACTTTTACAAAAAAGTGAAAAAGGTGGAGCTTCAGAAAGTATAATGGGGTCTTCTGGAAACAATTTTTATGAGAAAAATAAAGGGAGAACTCGTGAAGGTAAACTTAAAAATTATACGATTTTATTTTCTACAATATTTGTAATTTTAACTATAGTTCTTACTATTTTAAATATGGCAATTGCGTAGAATATAAATAATATTTTTTGGGGCGGTGAAATTATATTCATCGCTTCTTTCAATATTTAGAATAATTTATATAATAGAAAGTCCTCCAAACTTTTTATTATACAAATAACAATAAATTATTACATTAAAGATGGAGAGGTTATGGAAGAAAAGAAAATGATAATTGGTGTATTTACAGCACATGAACGTGGATTTGGTTTTGTAACACCAGAAAATAAAGAAGATGAAAAAGATATTTTTATTCCAGCTAAAAGTGTTAATGGAGCTTTGAATGAAGATGTTGTTGAAGTAGAAATTGTTGATGAATCTGGAAAAAGTAAAGAAGGAAAAGTAAAAAAAATTATTAGGAGAGGAAAACAAACTCTAGTTGGAACTTTTCAAAATTGTAGAAATTTCGGATTTGTTGTTCCTGATGATAAAAGATTTGGGACTGATATTTTTATTTCTAAAAAACATTTTGGAAAAGCAAGAAATAATCATAAAGTTGTTGTAAAAATAACAAAATATCCAGAAAAAGGTCGTAAGGCTGAAGGAGAGATAATTGAGGTTATTGGAAATATTAATCAAGCTGGTGTTGATATGCTTAGTCTTATTAAAGAATACAAATTGCCTGCAAAATTTCCAGAAGATGTTGTTGAAGAAGCGAAAGCTTTTGGTGATAAGATTGATATGAAAGATGCAAAAAATAGAATCGATTTACGAGATAGAATTGTTTTTACAATTGATGGTGAAGAAGCAAAAGATTTAGATGATGCCATAATGATAGAAAAAACAAAAGATGGACAACACTATATATTAGATGTTCATATTGCTGATGTTAGTCATTATGTTAAAGATAGATCTAAATTGGATAGAGAAGCTAGAATTAGAGGAACAAGTATTTATATGTTAGACCGTGTTATTCCAATGCTTCCTAGAGAACTTTCAAATGGGCTTTGTAGTTTAAATGCTGGTCAAGATAGATATACATTATCTGTTCAAATGGAGATTGATAAAGATGGTAATGTTGTTGCATCAGATATATATAAGGGAATTATTAGAGTTACTGAAAGAATGTCTTATACTGATGTTCAAAAAATATTGGACAATTCAGATGAAAAAATTGTTAAAAAATATAGCAAATATATTGGGCAGTTCAAGCTAATGGAGGAGTTAGCTAAAATTTTGAAAGCAAAGAGAATGAAACATGGGTATTTGAATTTAGATGTTCCTGAAAGTAAGATTGTTTTAGATAATATTACTGGAAAATGTCTTGATGTTAAAAAATATGAAACGAGTTTTGCTAATGAAATAATTGAGCAATTTATGCTTACTGCTAATGAAACTGTTGCTGAAAGGTTTTATTGGCTTGAAGTACCTTTTATTTATAGAGTTCATGAGGAGCCAGATATTGATAAGGTTAAGGAATTAAATAAGTTTTTATTTAATTTAGGATATAAAATTCATATTAGTCAAGATACTGTTCATTCTTCTGCTTTTTCTAAAGTTTTGGAAGAAGTTAAAGGAAAACCAGAGGAGAAAGTTGTTTCTAATTTAATTTTAAGAACTCTTAAAGTGGCTAAGTATGAAAGTGAAAATCTTGGACATTTTGGTATTGCTAGTAAGTATTATTGCCATTTTACGTCGCCTATTAGAAGATATCCAGATTTATTTATTCATAGAGTTATTTCTGAGTATTTTGCTAGCACAGATAAACAGAAAGAAAGATTTGCTGAAAAAGCTCCTAAATATGCGAAGAATTCTTCTGAAAGAGAAAAAGTGGCACAAAAGGTTGAAAGAGAAGCGGAAAGTATGAAAAAAGCTGAGTTCATGGAAGATAAAATTGGAAATGTGTATGATGGAATTGTTTCATCTGTAACTAATTTTGGAATTTTTGTTGAACTGGAAAGTACTGTTGAAGGATTGATTAGGTTTGAAAATTTAGGTGATGAATATTTTATATATAATGAGTCAAATAGGACATTAATTGGAGAGAAATCTAATAAGATATATAAAATAGGTGATAAAGTGAAAATTAAAGTCATTAAGGCTAGTAAGGAAGCAAGAGAAATTGATTTTGCTATTGAAAATGATTAGTTAATTTGAAAATACATATTAAATTAATATTAAAATAAAAATATAAAAAAATAGAAAAAAACTTTATATTTATCCAAAATTATAATATAATACCAATGACTATTAAAAGAAATGAATTTAAAATTTATTTGTTTACTGGAATACATAGTTTCAGTTAGGGAGGAATTTATGGAGAAAAGAGGTAAAAAGTCTTTAGCAAATAGCAAAAAGAAAAATATGGATAGAATACATAATAAAATTGAAGCAAATAGAAGAAAAGATGAAACTAATGTGGTAAAAACAGTTAATGGAAGAACCCAAAAAGTAAATTCAGTTTCAGATGCAACTAGAAGATATAAATTTGATGAAAATGAATTTAAAAAACCAATTAATACTGCTAAAGCAACAAATACAGCAAATAAAAATTCAAAAAAGAAAAGTAAAAAGAAGAAAAGTAAAGCTAAATCAATAATAAAAAAGATTTTGATTGTTATTCTTATTTTGGGAATTTTAGCTGGATTAATTGTTGCTGGAATATTAGCAGGAATTTTCTTAGGTTTCTTTGGAGCAGATTTTAAAATGACCAAAGATGATCTTACTATTGAATTTGTAAATTCAGAGGTTTATGATTCTGAAGGAAATTTGTTGTGTACACTTAATGGTAATGAGAAAAGAAAGTTAGTTAGTTTAGAACAAATGCCAGAATATTTACCTAAGGCATATGTTGCAATAGAAGATGAGAGATTTTATGAACACAGTGGTGTTGATATAAAAAGAACTGGAGCTGCAACAGCTACATATGTACTCCACGGAGGAAAATCATCATTTGGTGGAAGTACAATAACACAGCAGTTAGTAAAAAATATAACTGATGATGATGAAGATTCTGCTTTAAGAAAAGTTAAAGAAATGGCAAGGGCTATTCAAATAGAAAAAGAAATTTCTAAAGATGACATATTAGAATTATACTTAAATATTATTTTTGTTGGAGGAAATAATGTTAATGGTGTCGCATTAGGAGCAGAATATTATTTTAATAAAGAAGTTTCTCAGGTGACAGTTGCTGAGGCCGCTTTTATGGCTGGTATTAATCATACACCTAATTCATATAACCCATTTTTAGGTACTGAGGAAGAAAAAGCAACTCACATAGAGGCTGGAAAAAAGAGAACTAAAGTGGTTTTGGATAAAATGCTTGAATTGGGATACATTACTCAGGAACAATATACAGAAGCTAATACAGAGGTTGATAATGGATTACCATTTTCACAAGGTTCTATATCATCTAATGTTGTTTTATCAGCACATACAGAAGCAGCTTTAAATGAAATTATTGAACAATTAATGGCTGAAAAAGGTATGAAACGTGAAATGGCTGAAGCTAAAGTTTATGGTGGAGGTTATAAAATTTATACAACACAAGTATCTAGTATTCAAAACACTATGCAAGATGAAATGATAAAAGATAAATATATTATGCCTGGAAAAGTAAAAAATAAAGATGGAACACTAAAAAATGCACAATCACAGGCTGCTATGGTAATTATTGAACCATCAACTGGTAAAGTAGTTGGATGTGTTGGACAATTGGGAACAAAGACAACTAATGGTGATTGGAACAGAGCAACACAAACAAAGAGACAGATTGGTTCTGCAATGAAACCTATTGCTGTAATTGCACCAGCTGTTCAAGAAGGATTGATTTCTCCTGCATCTGTTTATGAAGATAAACAAACAAAGGAATTTAGTGTTGACGGTAAACCTTGGCCAAAGAATTATTATAATTCTTTTTATGGAAAACAAACTGTAAGAGAAGCTATCAAGATTTCTGGAAATGTTATTCCAGTTAGAATTCTAAATCAATTAGGTGTTTCTAAATCAGTTGAATATTTAAGTAAAATGAATATGAATGTTCCAGAAAAATCTCAAGTATTATCACTTGCTCTTGGTTCAGCTGATTTTACACCATTACAAATGGCAGCTGCTTATGCAACAATTGCAAATGATGGAACATATATACAACCTACATTCTATAATCAGGTTATTGATTTAAAAGGAAATGTTGTTGTTACACCTCATCAGACTAAGACAGAAGTTTTTGGAAAGTCTGAATCATATCTTGTTAAGAGTATTTTAACAGAACCGGTTTTAGGAAAAGCAACAGCTGCAACTCATGGTAGAGGTGGTACTGCTACATATTGTAAAATTGATGGAATTGATGTATGTGCTAAAACTGGTACAACAGATGATGATTATGATAGATGGCTTTGCGGATTTACTCCTTATTATGCAGCAGCTTGTTGGTATGGATATGATTCAAACGAAGAGATTGTGTATACAAAAGCTACACCATCAAATCCTGCTGGAGGAATTTGGTCTGCTGTAATGAAGAATATTCATTCAGGCTTTGCACCTACCACGTTTGTTCGACCAGATGATGTTGTTGAGGCTACTGTGTGTCATGATTCAGGATTGCTACCTTCAAGTAGATGTTCAAATCTTGTAACTGATGTGTTTTTGAAATCAAATGTTCCTACTCAAAGGTGTGGAACGGCATCTAGTAGTACAACTGTTGAAAAGGAATATGCTATATGTGAAGATTCTGGAATGATTGCAATAGAAGGTGTATGCCCAAGAATAATTTATAAGAAAATGGGAGAGGGGGAGAATATACCTACTGGAACTTGTACGATACATAAAAAAGCATCAGCTTCGCCAAGTGCTACTCCAACACCATCAACTTCTACAACACCTAAACCAAGTGCGTCAGCATCACCGTCTACACCACCACCATCGCCAAAAGATACGACAAAACCATCACCTTCGGCTTCTGCGAGCCCATCTCCTAATGCGGGAACATAGATGAGAAAAGTATAGATATTGTAAATTGAATGTAAGGTATGTTATTAATTAGATATACCTTACATTGTAAATGAAAGGAGAGTTTTAATGGAATTAAAACTGTATAATACATTATCAAGGCAAAAAGAGATTTTTAAACCAATTGATAAAAATAATAATTTGGTAAAAATGTATAGTTGTGGACCAACAGTATATTATTTTGCTCATATTGGTAATTTGAGAACATATTTATTTATGGATAATTTGAAAAGAGTATTAAAATATAATGGATATAAGTTATTTCAGGTTATGAATATTACTGATGTTGGACATTTGGAGTCTGATGCTGATGAAGGAGAAGATAAGATGGCTAAAGCAGCCAGAAGGGAGCATAAGGACCCATATGAGATTGCAAAATTTTATACAGAAACATTTATGGCAGATTTAGAAAAACTTAATATTCCCAAGCCTGATGTTATTTGTAAAGCTACAGAACATATACAAGATATGGAGGAGTATGTTAAGAAAATTATAGAAAATGGATATGCTTATGAAACTAAGAATACTATTTATTTTGATACTTCAAAATTAGATAAATATGGAGTTTTATCTAACATAAATGCAGATGATCAAAAAGCAGGAGCAAGAGTTGATTTTGATAATGAGAAAAAGAATGTTACAGATTTTGCTTTGTGGATTAAGGCTCCTGAAAACCATATTATGAAATGGGATACTTTTTGGGGCAAATGCTATCCAGGTTGGCATATTGAGTGTTCTGCAATGAGTAGAAAATATTTAGGAGAACATTTTGATATACATACAGGAGGCGTTGATCATATTCCAATTCATCATGAAAATGAGATTGCACAAAGTAAAGGCTTTTGTGGAAAAAATCCTGCTAATTGGTGGATGCATGGTGAATTTTTACTTATTGATGGTGGAAAGATGTCAAAAAGTTTAAATAATGTTTATACTTTGAAGGATTTAGAGGATAAAGGATTTTCTCCAATGGATTATAGAATGTTTAATTTTACTTCACATTATAGAAATAAATTAAACTTTACATGGGCTTCTTTAGAATCAGCTAAAATAGCTTTATCTAGACTAAAAGAAGGATTTAATAGACATTCAGAAGGAAATGAGGATGTTTCTGATGAGGTTATTAATGAGTATGAAGAAAGATTTCATAAGGCAATTAATGATGATTTGAATATGCCTTTAGCTATGAGTGTTGTATGGGATGTTGTAAAGAATCCTGTGAAATCAAAAAAATTTGCAGAGTTATTATTAAAATTTGATGAAGTTTTAGGATTAAGAATAGATCAAAAGGAAGAATTAGAATTACCTAATGAAATTAAGGATATACTAGAGAAAAGAAAAGTTGCTAGAGAGAACAAAGATTGGGCTAAATCTGATGAATTAAGAGATAAATTATTAGAATTAGGCTATGTTGTTAAAGATACTAAAAATGGGGCAGAGGTCACATTAAAAAAATAAATTATTAAACAAAGAAAGGAATAATAAAATGAGGTTTGTAACAAAAGAAACAGAACAAGAATATACAGAATTTTTAGAAAATCATGAACGTTGTAATTTTCAACAATCTCTTGAATGGGGAAAGGTAAAAACTAATTGGATAAAAGAGGTTGTTCTTGCTGAGGACGAAAGTCATAAAATAATAGGCTCAATATGTGTTTGGATTAGAAAAATGCCTATTTTTGGAAATATGATGTATGCTTCTCGTGGACCTGTTTGTGACATTCATAATGAGGATGTTTTGAAGCAGTTAACAGAAGGTGTTAGAGAATTAGGCAAAAAATATAATGCATTTGTTTTCAGAATGGAACCAGATATTAAAAAAGATGATAAAGAATTCAGAGAAATTATTGAAAAAATAGGTTATAAAGTAAAAGATGATGCAAAAGATTTCAAAGATGAGATACAACCTCGTTTTGTTTTTAGATTAGATATTAAAGGAAAAACTGAAGATGAAATTTTGGCTGGTTGTCATCAAAAAACTAGATATAATATAAGATTAGCTAAAAGAAAAGGTGTAGAGATTCGTGAAGGAAACAGAGAGGATTTAAAAGATTTTCATAAGATTATGATTGAAACTGGTAGCAGAGATGGATTTATTATCAGATCATTAGAATATTTTGAAAAAATGTATGATGAATTGGCACCAAAACATATGAAAGTTTTGATGGCATATTATGATGGAAAACCTATTTCAGGAATTATTCCTATTATGTATGGAAATAAAACATGGTACTTATATGGAGCTAGTAGCAATAAACATAGAAATTTAATGCCAAATTATTTATTACAATGGGAAATGATTAAACAAGCAATTCAAAATGGTTGTGATGTTTATGATTTTCGCGGAGTTTCAGGTGTTGTTGATGAATCTCATCCACAATATGGACTTTATAGATTTAAAAAAGGATTTGGTGCAGAGTTTACAGAATTTATTGGAGAAGTGTATTTACCATTTAAACCATTAACTTATAAATTATATAAATTTGCTGAGAAAACATTTAGAACATTAAGAGATTGGAAAAGAAGAATTAAGGAACATAAAAAATAGGAGTGTATTTTGAAGATATTAGAAGTTAATGCAAAAGATTTAAAATATAATATAAAAAAAATTGTTGAGAGAGCTGATAAGTCTAAGGTTATAGCTGTTGTTAAAGGAAATGGTTATGGCCTTGGACTTAAGGAGTTTTCTGAATTTTTAGTTAGTAGTGGAATTGATTATTTGGCTGTTTCATCTGTTGAAGAAGCAATTGAATTGGCCAATATGAAGTTGAATGCTAAAATATTATGTATGGAAGCAACTTCTGTTGAAAATGAAATTTCAATTTTGTTAGAAAATAATGTTGTAATAACTATTGGAAATTATAATACTGCAGTTATTTTAAATAGATTAGCTAAAGAAAAGAATATTAAAGCAATAGCACATTTAAAAATAGATACAGGTTTTTCAAGATATGGTTTTTGTTATAAAGATAAGGAAAATATTTATAAGACAATATCTGAGAATTCATCAGTATTAATAGAGGGTGTGTATTCACATTTTTCAAGTGCCTATTTTGATAATCAGAGTTATACAGATTTACAACTTAATAGGTTTTTGAACATAAAAAAATATTTAAAAGAAAAAAATGTTGAAATACCAATGTATCATATTGCAAATTCATCAGCTTTTTTAACAAGGGATGATGTTTTTCTTGATGCTGTTCGAATCGGTTCAGCTTTTTTGGGGAGAATTTCTGTAAAAAACACTATTGAACTTAAAAGAATAGGTATGTTAAAATCTAATGTAGTGGAATTGAAGGAAATTGATGCCAATACACCAGTTGGTTATTCTAATTCTGTTATTACAAAGAGAAAAACTAAGTTAGCTATAATACCAGTTGGATATGCAGATGGTTTTAATGTTGAGATAGCTAATGATACTTTTAAATTTGTTGATAAATTGAGAATTTTGAAGAATTGTGTTAAGTTTTTATTCAGAGATAATAGAATTTATGTTTTAATAAACGATACTAGATATCCTGTAATTGGACGAGTTGGTATGAATCATTTTGCAGTAGATGTTACAGGAAGTGATATAGAAATAGATGATGAAGTAAAAATAAATATGTCACCAATCTTGGTTAGTAGTAAAATAAGAAGGGAATATAAGTAATGGAGAAAACAAAAAAAGTTGGATTTTTAAAAAGACTGAAAATGGCCTTATTTGAATTGGAAAATTATATTCAATTCATAAGTGAAAAGACAGGTAAGGCTTTGTTGTTTAGTTTGAAACTTGCTATTATTATGTCTTTGATTGTTGCAGTAACAAATGTTGTGTTTATTTACGCAAAGTATAATTCTATTGATAATTATTTGAATACAATTGTTCCAGATTTTGTTTATGAAAATTCAGAATTGAAGATAAATGATGAAGATTTAAAGTCAGATGAAAAAAAAGAATCTGCAATTATTTTACAACATGTTACTGCAAATTTTAAGGACGTTTTAAGTGATTCGTATTCAAAAAATGACTTATTAAGTTATGTCCAAAATAATCAAAGAAATATCACGATTATTGGTGCTGTTGCTATTTTTATTGAGAGTATATTGAATATATTGATTTTATGGATTACAATAGCATTTTTAACATCTTTTATAGGATGGATTGTGTTAAGATTTTTAAAGATTAAAATGAAATATTCAAAGTTATATGCTCTTTCAATATATGCATCAACATTATCTGTAATATTAACAATAATATATAATATGCTAAATAATTTAGCTGGAATATATATAGATATATTTGATTATTTAACTATGTTGATTTCTTATATTTATATAACTGCTGTTATTTATATGATTAGATCTGATTTGGTTAAACAACAAATAGAGTTAATTAAAATTGCAACTGTACAGGCACAAGTAAAAGAACAATTGGAAAGAGAACAAAAAGAAAAACAAGAAGAAAAGAAACAAGAGGATAATGAAGAAAAGAAAGATAACAAAAATAAAAAAGATGATGAATCAGAAAAGGATGATGTTTGTGATGATGAACCAGATGGTTCAGAAATTTAGCTTTTGAAAGGAAGAAGTAGAAAATGAAAAATCCAAAGAAAAATAAGAAAAAGAATTGGAAAATAATAGTTGCTACAATAGTTGTTGCAATAGTAGTTGCAGCGACTATAGGTGCTATGGTTATGAAAGAACAAAAAGCAAAAGAAAAAGAAATTACGTATGATCAATTGTATCAAGATATTATAGATCATAAAGTTGAAAAGATTGAAATGACTGTTGGTAGTTCTTTGGTAACAGTAAAATATAAAGATACAGATGATAAAGATAAAAAAACAACTAATGTTAATTCACTTCAACCATTTATGGAATTTGTGAATGAACAATTAAAAGTAGATTCAGATTTGAAAGTTGATTTAAAAGTACCAAATAAATTTGTTTCATTCTTTGAAAATTTTGTTAATTTTATTCCTACTATTTTGTTAATTGTGTTGATGGTTATGGTATTCCAAATGCAAGGACTTGGAGACAAAGGAAAAGTTTATGGTTCTGATGAAGAAAATTCTACAAATGTTAAATTCGAAGATGTTGCAGGATTAGAAGAAGAAAAGAGTGAACTTATTGAAATTGTGGATTTTCTAAAAAATCCTAAGAAATTTCAAAACATGGGAGCTAAAATTCCAAAAGGAATTTTATTATATGGAAAACCAGGTACAGGAAAAACTTTAATTGCTAAAGCTATTGCAGGTGAGGCAAATGTTCCTTTTATTTCAATGAGTGGGTCTGAATTTATTGAAATGTTTGCTGGTCTTGGAGCTTCTAGAGTTAGAAAATTATTTGAAAAAGCTAAAAAAATATCACCTTGTATTGTTTTTATAGATGAAATTGATGCTATTGGTTCAAGAAGAACAAGCAGTAGTGGTGCAGAGTCAGAGAACAATCAAACATTAAATCAATTGTTAGTTGAAATGGACGGATTTGAGAGCAATGAAACTATAATAGTGCTTGCTGCAACAAACAGACCTGAAATGCTTGATAAAGCTTTACTAAGACCTGGTAGATTTGATAGACAAATTACAATTCCTGCTCCAGATTTATTAGGAAGGGAAGAAATTCTTAAACTATATGTAAAAGATAAGAAAATAGCTGATGATGTTAATATAAGAGAAATTGCAGGTGATACAGCTGGGTTCACAGGTGCTGAACTTTCAAATTTGTTAAATGAGGCTGCAATTATAGCAACTAGAAATAATCATGATGCAATTGATAAAGCAGATATTGAAGCTGCTGTCAAAAAGATTACTGTTGGTTTAGAGAAACATAATAGAGTTATTTCTGAAAAAGATAAAAAATTGACTGCTTATCATGAAGCGGGACATGCTGTAGTTAGTAAATTCCTAGAGACACAAGATAATGTTAAAGAAATATCAATTATTCCAAGAGGTTTAGCTGGTGGATACACAATGTATAAAACTAATGAAGATAAGTTTTATGTTTCAAAAACAGAATTAGAGGAGAAAATGATTGCTTTATTAGGTGGTAGAGCAGCTGAAAAAATTGCTTTAAATGATATATCAACTGGTGCAAGTAATGATATTGAAGTTGCAACTGGAATTGCAAGAGATATGATTACTGTTTATGGAATGAGTAGTTCACTTGGTCCAATTTCTTTAAAAGTTGATGAACCTTATGAATTACAAATTTTTGGTGAAGATATTACTGATGAAGTTGGAAATCAAGTTAAAGAATTAGTAGATAATGCATATATACAAGCTCAAAAAATATTATTGGATAATATTAATATTTTGCACAAAGTAGCTATTACATTATTGGAAAAAGAAACTATTTCTGAAAAAGAATTTGATAGCTTTTTTGAATAAAAATTAATTTGGAGTTTAGTATGAACAAAAAAAGAAAAGATAATAAAATTGGTACTTTAATTTTAATTATTGCTGTAATTGTTTTTACAATATTAGGTGTAATTTCTTTAAGATATAATTTCAAAAAATTTAATAGAGCAGCTGGATATAGTGAAAGAATATTGAATATATATGTTAATTCAAAAGATAAAAAATGAGGTGGAAGTAAATGAAAAAGAAAAATTCAAAAGAGTTAAAAACAATTGTTATTTGTTTTTTCGTATTTATAGCTATTTTATTAGTTGCATTATTTGTTTTTCTTATGAATGTTAGTGTTGATGATGGTGGTACAGGATTAGGTGAAATTAATATTGGAGATGATTTATTACAGCAAGAAGATTCTAAAATGACTTCTATTGATGATATAGAAGAAAGTCCATATAGTATAGTTGCAAAAGATACTGAAGGAACGTTTCAAGTTACTCTAAAAGATAAAAAAATTAATTTTGAAGTATTAAATAAGGCAGAGTTTTTGAAAAAATATCCTAAAGCAAAAAATGATGTTGAAAAAAGTGATGAGATTATAGTTCATGGTTATGATATAACTGGAATATATGTTATGAATTACAAAGAAAAGGAATATGTTCTTACTTTAACTAGTGATGGTTCGATAGGAATAATGAATGTAGAAGATGCAGTTAATGAGGATGTATTTAGAATAAAGAATAAATTGATTTCTTTAGATAATAAAAAAGTTCAAGAAATATATCAAAGCGAAAAAGAAGTTAATAATAATTCTGAAAAAACAATTGTAGTTAAATGTGATGATGGAAAAAAATATGATTTGGAAAGTTTCATAAAAGAAAATGATTAAAAGATAAATAAAGTGCTGGAAAAAGCTTGCAATTAGGATAAAAGCGTAGTATAATAATAAAGGCAAAATATTTTACAGGAGAGTGGAAACAAATTCCACTCTTTATTTGTACATAGAAATGAAACAAATAATATAGGAGGTAAATATTGGCAGAAAATAATATAGAAACAAAAACAAAAGCACTTGTTTCCAAAATAATACAAGATTTAGGGTATGATTTGTATGATGTTGAATATCTTAAAGAAGGAAAAGAGTATCATTTATGTATTTATATAGATAAAGATGGAGAAATTTCAATTGCTGATTGTGAAAAAGTAAATGATGCTATTAATCAAGTGTTAGATGATGCAGATATTATTAAAGAACAATATTTTTTAGAAATTTCTTCTGCAGGTCTTGAGAGAAAATTGAGAACGAAAGAACATTTTATAAAACAAATTGGAAATAAAATTGAAGTAAAATTATTTTCAAAGATAGATAATGAAAATGTTTATAGTGGAATTTTGAAGGAATATAATGATGATTATTTAATTTTACAGTTGGAAGATAAAGAAATAAAAATTGAAAAAAATATGATTTCAAGTGCTAAGACTGTATATGAATGGTAAGATAAAAAATTAAGTTAAATAAATTGCAAAATAGAAAGGAATGTGATAAAAAAATGAAAGCAATTGATATGAAAGAACTACTCGTTGCTATGAAAGAATTAGAAGAAGAAAGAGGAATAAAAAAAGATTATCTTTTAGAATCTTTGGAAACGGCTTTGGTTACAGCTTATAAAAAGAATTTCGATTCAGCTGATAATGTAAAAGTTGTTATTGACAGAGAAACTGGAGAGACTCATGTATATTCAAGCAAAACAGTTGTTGAAGCTGTTAAAGATTCTTGTATGGAAATATCATTAGTAGATGCTCAAAAATTAAGTAAAAGATATGATATTGGTGATGTGATTGATGTAGAAATTATTCCTAAAAATTTTGGAAGAATTGCAGCACAAACTGCTAAACAAGTTGTTGTTCAAAAAATTAGAGAAGCTGAAAGAGAAATAATTTTTAATGAGTTTAATGATAAAAAAGGTGAAATAATTACAGGAAATATTCAAAAAACAGATGGAAATGCAATAGTTCTTGACTTAGGTAGAGTTGAAGGAATAATGCCAATTAAAGAGCAAATTTCAACTGAGACTTATAGAGTAAATGATAAAATAAGAGCTTTAGTTGTTACTGTTGAAAAAGGATTAAAAGGAACACCTCAAGTAATTGTTTCTAGAAGTCATCCTGATTTTGTAAGAAGATTATTTGAATTTGAAATTCCAGAAATATATGAAGGATTAATAGAAATAAAAAATATATCAAGAGATGCTGGATCAAGAAGTAAAGTTGCTGTATATTCTACAAATGAAAATATTGATCCTGTTGGTTCTTGTGTTGGACAAAAAGGAGTAAGAATTCAAAATATAATAAATGAATTACATGGTGAAAAAATTGATGTTATAGAATGGAATGAAGATCCTGCTGTATTTATTGCAGCTGCATTATTACCAGCTCAAGTTTTAGCAGTTGATGTAAAAGATGAAGAAAAATTTGCTCAAGTAATTGTTCCAGATGATCAATTATCATTAGCTATTGGTAAATCAGGACAAAATGCTAGATTAGCAGCAAAATTAACTAACTGGAAAATAGACATAAAAAGCGAATCACAATTTAGAAAAATGTTAGAAGAAAATAAAGAACTTCCATCAGAAGAACAAGTAGAAGAGGAAAAAACATTTGATGAAGTTAAAGAAAATGATGAAAATGCTTAGATAGAGGAGGGAAAATTTTGAAAAAAGTCCCAGAAAGAACATGTATTGGTTGTGGTAATACTAGACCAAAAAATGAGTTGATTAGAATAGTAAGAGATAATGAGAATAATGTTTTTGTTGATTTAACTGGTAAAAAAAATGGCAGAGGTGCATACATATGTCAAAGTGAGGATTGTTTAAAAAAGGCAATTAAATCTAATAGATTAGCAAAAATGTTTGAAATTGATATAAATCAGAAAATTTATGAGGATTTGAGGGATGTAATTGCAAGCATACCAGAAGAAAATTAGTGGGTTATTACGGATTAGCTGCAAAAGCTGGAAAGATAGTTTGTGGAGCTGATGCCGTAAAAGAAGCCATTAAATATAAAAAAGTTTTTGTAGTCATTATTGCCGAAGATTCGTCTTTGGCCACTCAAGAAAAATTTATGAAATATACTTCTGAGAACAATGTTCTAGTATATGTTTATGGAAATATTTTTGAAAATAGCAAAGCGATAGGGAAAAAAAATAAAGCTATTATTGCTATAAGAGATGAAGGTTTTGCTAGAGCTATTTCTAAAATAATTGATGGGGGTGATGCTATTGGATAAAATGAAGGTACATGAATTGGCTAAAAAACTGAAAGTAAATAGTAAAAATGTGATAGAATGTGCTTCAAAGTTAGGTATTACTTTGAAAAGTCATTTAAGTTCTATCACTGTAGAGGAGGCGGAAAAAATAGCAAAGTCAATGAAAAAAGCGGATAAGGAAAAAAATGAAGTAAAGAAGGAAATTGGGTCAGACAAACCTGTTATTATGAGAAGAACTGTTATTATTAATGATGATGAAAAAAAGACAGAGCAAAAATCACAGTCTAAAAAAAGTGATGTAGGTTTTGTTGAGAAGAACAGAAAAAAAGATTATAATATTGTTTATAGAAATAAACAATCTAAGCCTATGTCTGTAGCAGAATTATTTGGAATTCAAACCAAAGAACCTGAGAAAAAAGAAGAAGTTAAAAAAGTCGAAAGAAAGAAAGTTGAAGAAAAAAAGGTTGATGTAGAAAAAACAGATGAGAAAAAAGTTGAACCTAAAAAGGTTGAAAATAAAGTAGAAATAAAAAATGAAAAAAAGGTTGTTGATGAGAAGAAAGTAATGAAAGAAGAAGTTGTTAAGAAAACGTCAAATTATAGACAAGAAAGAAATAATAATTTTAATAATAGAAACCATAATCATAATAATAACAATAATAATACTCAAAAAAATCATAATGGATATAATAGAAATAATAAAAATAATAATTTCCAAAGAAACAATAATGGAAATGGTTATAATAATAATGGAAACTACAATAGAAATAATGGATATAAAAATAATAGAAAATTAGATGATAAAGGAATCGATAAGAAAATTAATAATATTATTGCTTCTGATATTGTTGAGAAGGAAAATGTTATTGAATATTCTAATAGAGCGATTGATAAACAAAAAAGTAATCGTCAATTTGAAGAACAAAAGTCTAGAAAACAATCTAAAAAGAAAAATAGAAATAATGAAGAAATTAGTTCTGGAAAATTAAGATCTTTAAAACAAGAAAGTAAACTTTCTAATGTTGATATGTTAGATTATTATGATTTGAGTACTCAAAGAGGAAGAAGAAGCGAGAAAAAAGGAAAACAGGAAAATAGAAATAAACAAAAAATATTTAAGTTAACAGAAATTACAATTCCTTCTGTAATTACAGTTAAAGATTTAGCTGCTGAAATGAAAATTACTAGTGGTGATTTAATAACAAAACTTTTAAATCTTGGTGTTATGGCTACTATTAATAAAGAAATAGATTTTGATATCGCATATTTAGCAGCATCTGAATTTGGAATTACTGCTAAAAAGAAAGATGTAAAAACAGATGAAGATATTCTTTTTGATGATAGTGAAGATAGAGAAGAAGATTTAGTTACAAGACCACCTGTGGTAGTTGTAATGGGACACGTTGATCATGGAAAAACATCTTTATTAGATGCTATTAGAAAAACTAATGTGATTGAAGGTGAAGCAGGAGGTATTACTCAACATATTGGTGCTTATAAAGTTAATATAAATAATAGAGAAATTACTTTCTTAGATACTCCAGGTCATGAAGCTTTTACAAGCATGAGAGCTAGAGGTGCACAGATTACTGATATTGCTATATTAGTTGTTGCTGCAAATGATGGTGTTATGCCCCAAACAGTTGAAGCTATTAATCACGCGAAGGCTGCAGAAATTCCTATTATTGTTGCAGTAAATAAAATGGATTTACCAGGAGCTAATTTGGAAAAAGTTAAAGAAGGATTAGCAGAACATGGATTAGTACCTGAAGAATGGGGTGGAGATACTATTTTCGTTCCAATTTCAGCTAAAAAGGGTGAAGGTATTGATACATTATTGGAAATGGTATTATTGCAAGCAGATATGCTTGAGTTAAAAGCTAATCCAAACAAACAGGCTAAGGGTACTGTTATTGAAGCTAAATTGGATAAATCTCGTGGACCAGTAACTTCAATGTTGGTTCAAAGAGGTAAATTAGATGTTGGTGATACAATTGTTGTTGGTTCTTCAATAGGTAGAATTAGAACAATGACTAATGATAAGGGAAAAAGAGTAAAATCAGCTGGACCTTCTACACCAGTTGAAATTACAGGTTTGACTTCTGTTCCAAATGCAGGTGACATTTTCTATGAGGTTAAGGATGAAAAGACTGCAAAACATTTAATTGAGAGAAGAAAGATTCAGGAAAGAGAAAAATCTTTGAAAGCTACTTCAATGGTTACTTTGGATGATTTGTATAGTCAAATTGAACAAGGTAAATTGAAACAATTGAATTTGATTGTTAAGGCTGATGTTCAGGGTTCTGTTGAGGCTGTTAAACAGTCTTTGGAAAAATTGTCTAATGAGGAAGTTAGGGTTAGAGTTATTCATTCTAATGTTGGTGCAATTACTGAGACTGATGTCGTTTTGGCTAAGGTTTCTAATGCGATTGTTATTGGCTTTAATGTTAGACCTGATCCTATTGCTAAGATGGAGGCTGAAAAGGATGGCGTTGAGATTAAGTTGTATTCTGTAATTTATAATGCTATTGAGGATGTTGAGTCTGCTATGAAGGGTATGCTGGATCCTGAGTTTAAAGAGGTTATTATTGGTAATGCTGAGGTTAGACAGGTGTTTAAGGTGTCTAATGTTGGTACTATTGCTGGATGCTATGTTACTGATGGTAAGATTGCTAGAAATTCTATCGTTAGGGTTATTAGAGATAATGTTGTTCTTCATGAGGGTAAATTGGTTTCTTTGAAAAGGTTTAAGGATGATGTTAAAGAGGTTGCTTATGGTTATGAGTGTGGCGTTCAGATAGAGAATTATAATGATATTGTTGAGGGGGATGTTATTGAGGCGCATATTATGGAGGAAATCAAGCGCTAGGGCGTTAAACTTAGAATCTTATTCTGCTGTGTTAGAATTAAATTGAAAATCCTCACGTACACTCGTACGCTCCGGTATTTCAATTTAATTCTGCCTTGCATAATAAGGATTCTAAGCTTAACCTGATGACGGAGCGTTAACAAAATAAACTTCGTCTTGCTGTGTTAAATTAAAATTGAAAATCCTCACGTACACTCGTACGCTCCGGTCTTTCAATTTTAATTTGCCTTGCAATTGTTATTTCTTTTGCTAACCTGATGACGGAGCGTTAACAAAATAAACTTCGTCTTGCTGTGTTAGAATTAAATTGAAAATCCTCACGTACAGCTCGTACGTTCCGGTCTTTCAATTTAATTCTGCCTTGCAATACTTGTTTCTTTTGCTAACCTGATGACGGAAGGTTAGTAAAACTTATGTTTATGTGTGATGCTGAATTGGAAATTCTCACGTACACTCGTACGCTCCGGTATTTCAATTTAATTCTGCCTTGCATAATAAGGATTCTAAGCTTAACCTGATGACGGAGCGTTATCAAAATAAACTTCGTCTTGCTGTGTTAAATTAAAATTGGAAATCCTCAGGTACACTTGTATATTTTGGTAGTAAATCGTAATACTGCTTTGTATAATATAGGTTTTAGTTTATTTAGTATAATATGAGTTTTTATGAGAAAGAGGTGAAAAAATGCCAAAAAATAGTAATAGAATGAATAAAGTTAATGAGGAGTTGAAGAAGGAGATTAGTGTTGTTATTTCTCAGGATTTGAAGGATCCTCATATTACTGGTTTGATTAGTGTTACAAAGGTTGATACTACTCCTGATTTGAGATTTGCTAGGGTGTATGTTAGTATGATTAATGCTAGAAGTAATAAGGGAAATTTAGCTAGATTGAAAAAATGTTCAGGTTTTATTCGTTCTGCAATTGCTAAAAGAGTTAATTTGAGAGTGACTCCTGAATTGATTTTCTTGTTTGATGAATCTATTGAATATGGCTCTAGAATTGATGCTATTTTAGATAAAATTACAAAAGATATGAATAAAGATTAGAAAAGAGAGGTTTGTTATGACTTTAGATGATATAAAAAATGCAATTGATAATGCAGAAAATATAGTTATTTTTGCTCATGAAAAGCCTGATGGTGATGCTATTGGAAGTAGTTTGGCTTTTTATATGGCAATGAAGAATATTGGAAAAAATGTTGATGTTGTTATACCTCATTTTTCAGATGCTTTTAGTTTTTTGCCTTGTGCTGATGAGGCGCTACAAAAGCCTTCTTTGAATAAGTATGATTTGGCTATTGCTCTTGATTGTGGAGATATAAAAAGATTGGATGATCCAAATGATACTTTTGAGAAATCAGAGGTTAGAATTAATATTGATCATCATACTTCAAATGGTATGTTTGCTGATTTGAATTTTGTTAATCCAGTTTCACCAGCTTGTGCGCAAATAATAACAAATATGTTTAAGTATTTTAAATATGAAATTACTCAGGATATGGCTACTTGTTTGATTACTGGTATTATTACTGATACTGGTGGTTTTAGATATGAGGGTGTTACTTCAGAGACTTTTGAAATTGCTTCAGAATTTTTGGAAAAGGGTGTTAAAATTTCAAAAATTTATAAAGAAGCTCTTAGCAATATTTCTAGAGAGCGTTTTGAGGCAAGAAAGTTAGCTTCAAATCGTTTGGAATTCTTAGAAAATGGACAGATTGCATATACATATATTACTAAAAAGGATATGGATGAATTACATATTGATCAAAATGATTTGAATGGAATTGCAGAAAATGGTAGAGATGTAAAAGGTGTTGAAATATCTATATTTTTGTATGAAACAGATAAGGGATTTAAAGCATCTGTTCGTTCAAACAATTATGTTAATGTTTCTGATTTATGTTTGTTATTTAATGGTGGTGGTCATATTAAGGCTGCTGGTTGTTTATTGCCTTATCCTCTTGATGAAGCAAAGGAAAGAATTTTATCTCAGGCTAAGAGAATGTTAAAATAAAATAATAAAGCGATTTTTGTAATTAATTTTATAAAAATCGCTTTTTGAAAAGGATTTTTATGGATGGAATTGTATTAATAAATAAAGAAAAAGGTATTTCTTCTTTTGGTGTTGTTGCTAAGATTAGAAAAATTTTTAATATAAAAAAAGTTGGACATTGTGGTACGTTGGATCCAGAGGCTACAGGTGTTTTACCTGTTATGATAGGTAATGCAACAAAAATTTCTAAGTATTTAGTTGAACATGATAAAGAATATGTTGCTGTATTAAAGTTTGGTATAAAAACTGATTCTGCTGATGGTGAAGGAAGTGTAATTGAAGAAGATGGCTTTTTGTTGAAAAAAGATTGTGAAAAAGAGTATAGGGATATAATCGAAAAAATGGTTGGTAAGCATAAACAAGTGCCTCCAATGTATTCGGCGATAAAGGTTAATGGAAAAAAATTATATGAATATGCTAGAGCTGGTCAAGAAATTGAAAGAAAAGAAAGAGATATTGAGATTTACAAAATATTAGTAGAGAATATTGATTTTGTAAATAATGAAATAAAATTTAGAGTTTCTTGTTCAAAAGGAACATATATAAGGACTTTGTGTGAAACAATTGCTAAAAATTTGGGAACTATAGGATTTATGAAATCCTTGCAAAGAACAAAAGTAGATAAATTTTCAATAGAAAATAGTGTTACTTTATCAGAGGTGGAAGATAGTGTTGAAAAAACAAAATATATTATTTCTATTGAAGAAATATTTCAAAAAAATGAATCTATTATATTGAATAACAGAAAAAAAGAATTGTTTTTGAATGGTGTGCAGTTGTCATTTGAATTGGAAGATGGAATTTATAGAATATATAGTAATCAGAACTTTATAGGAATTGGAACAGTAAAAAATAAATTACTTAAAAGAGATGTTATAGTGTAATAGAAAACGATACATATAGATGTGTCGTTTTTTGTCGACCAAAAAGCAAACATATTTTTGCAAAAATGTTGACAAGGTAGAAGAAAAAGTATAGAATACTACCAAACAAAGATTCGTAAATAAAACGAAATCTTGTCTTAGATTTGGAAGATGTTTATAGATAATAGGGTTCTAATAAAACCTCATGGGCAAATTATAGATATTTTTATATAATGATTTCTTTATGTGATGTTTTATGATACAATATGAAAAAAATAGGAGATACTGAAAATGAATTTTGATGAAAAAGAATTAAATGAAAATTTATTAGTTCCAGAAGTAAAAGATGAAATTGAAGAAACTCAGGAACTTTCATTAAGGCCCAAATTTTTAAATGAATATATTGGTCAAGATAAAGTAAAAGAAAACATGAAAATATGTATTGAAGCGGCTAAAAAAAGAGAACAACCATTAGATCATGTTTTATTATATGGACCTCCAGGATTAGGAAAAACTACACTTGCAAATATATTAGCTAATGAAATGAAGGCAAACATAAAAGTTACATCAGGACCCGCAATAGAAAAACCAGGAGATTTGGCAGCTATTTTAACAACATTATCAGAAAATGATGTGTTATTTATTGATGAAATTCACAGAATGAATAGAAATGTTGAAGAAATATTATATCCAGCATTAGAAGATTTTACTTTGGATATTATTATAGGAAAAGGTTCAAGTGCTAGATCTATTCGTTTGGATTTACCTAAATTTACTTTGGTAGGAGCAACAACAAGAGTAGGAAGTTTGTCTACACCATTAAGAGATAGATTTGGAATTATTAATAGATTAGAACTATATAATACAGAAGACTTGAATACTATAGTCAGAAGATCTGCTGATATATTAGGATTAACAATTTCAAAAGATGCATCATTAGAAATTGCCAAAAGATCAAGAGGAACTCCAAGAATTGCGAATAGATTATTAAAAAGAGTAGCTGATTTTGGACTTGTTTTAGGTGATGGAGATATTACATTAGAAATTGCACGTCTTGCTTTAAACAAATTAGAAATTGATAATTTAGGTTTAGATAATACAGATAAAAAAATACTAGAATCCATAATATTTAATTATAAAGGAGGACCAGTAGGAATAGAAACTTTGACTGCAACCATAGGAGAAGAAGGAGGTACAGTGGAAGATGTATATGAACCATATTTAATGCAGATTGGTTTTATAGCCAGAACACCTAGAGGTAGAATTGCTACTCCATTAGCATATGAACATTTAGGTATAGAATATGAAGAAAAGTAAGAAAAGATAAGAGGGAAAAATGGAAAAGAAATTTAAGAAAAACAAAGTTATAACAGATGTATTAATACTTTTTGCTATAGCTGTAGTAGCTATTTCATCTATTTTTATAAATCCAATTTCTAATTTAGATGAAATTTGGAATTTTAATTTTTCGAGAAACATAGCTGATGGGTTAATACCATATAAAGACTTTAATATAGTTCAAATGCCTTTGTTAGCAATTATATGTGGAGCAATTTTAAAAATATTTGGTACAGAATTAATTTTTATGAGGTGTTTAGCAGTATTATTAATGTGTTTAACTTTTTTTATGGCATATAAAATATTAGAAAAATTACTTCCTAAAAATGGTCCAATGTTCATGATTGTAATTTTTTTAGCTTTATATAAAAATGTAATGTGTATTGATTATAATTATGCAGTATTATTGATAGCATTAATATTATTATTTATAGAATTAAAAAATATAAAAGGAAACACATTTGAATATAGTTTTAAATACAATTTCTTTTTAGGAATTATTGCTGGAATTTCAATTTTATTTAAGCAAACTACTGGAATAGCAGTTGCTATGGCATGTATAGGGTATAAAATATTTGAAATTAGAAAAAAAGAAGAAATCAAGGAATTTTTAAAAATCGCAATAACTAGGTTTTTAGGAGCTATAATTCCTGTAATTGTTTTTTTCATTTATTTAATTATAAATGGAGCAGTAAATGATTTTATTAATTATGCTATATTAGGAATAAGAACATTTTCAAATAAAATATCATATAGCAATTTGTTAGAAAATGGAAATATATCATATTTAGCTACAATAGTTCCAATAGCTTTAGTTATGATGTTTGTATTTTTATTCAAAAAGAATACACCAAAAGAATTATATATAATATTTGCTTATTCAATTTCTACTTTTATAGTTGCATTTCCTATTTCAGATAATATACATTTTTTAATTGGTTCAATGATTTCATTTATAGGAATTTCATATATGATTTATGAGTGTTTTATGAAAAATTTTGAGCCAGAAAATAGTGAGAAATTAAAGAGAAATATATATATATTAATTAGTTTTATTTCAATTTTTCTTCTATTATTTTTAGTATGGAATTCATTATTAGAAATAAAATATAAATATGTGTTAACAGAAAAAGAAACTGAATTACAACATTTTAAAAACATACCTGAAGACAAGGATTTAAAAGAATATATTAAAGAAGTTGATGAATATATTTTGCAGGAACAAAGCAATGGAAAAAAAGTATATATATTAGATGCATCAGCTGCAATATATTATATTCCTATAAATCAATACAATAAAGATTATGATATGTTTTTAAAAGGAAATTTTGGCGGCGATGGCGAAGATGAAATTATAGATAGAATTAATAATGAAGAGAATGCAATTTATTTGTTGAAGAAGAGTGGCTTGAATTGGCAAAATCCTGGTAAGGTAAGAGATTATATAATAGACAATTTAGAATATAGTGATGATATTTTGAATTTCTGGGTGTTTAATTCTAAATTGTAGAAAGAAAAAATGTATGCATACGAGTGTAAGAGGAGTTATTAAGAAAGATGATGGTATTGTTTTGATCCATAGAATTAAAAAGAATTCTGATGTTGAGATTAGAGATTATTATGTTGTGCCTGGTGGAAAAATGGAGCTTGGCGAGAGAGAAGAGGAAACTGTTAAAAGAGAAGTTTTTGAAGAGTTAGGAATACATGTGAATGTTGGGTCAAGATTGATTGAGGTTCATAATGATTTTGATGATAGTATACAAGTTTTTTATGAGTGTGAATATGTAGATGGTGTTCTTGGAACAGGAACTGGACCTGAGTTTACGAATCATGATGAATATTATGGTGTGTATAAGATTGAAATTATTAAGTATGAGAATTTAGAGAGAACTAATTTGGTGCCTGAGAAGGTTAAAGTTTTTTTGATTGAAAATAGAAAGAAGGATTAAAATGAAGTTACTAATGCATACGTGCTGTGCGCCTTGTAGTGTTTATTGTATTAAGAGTTTAAGAGAGGAAGGGATTGAACCAACTTGTTATTGGTATAATCCTAATATTCATCCTTATATTGAATATAAGACTAGAAGGGATACTTTAATTGAATATAGTAAGATGGCTAATTTTGAGTTGATTGTTAATGATGAATATGGTTTGAGAGAGTTTTGCAAGAATGTTATTAATGATTTAGGTAGCAGATGTATGAATTATTGTTATAGAGTGAGGTTGGAGAGTACTGTTAAGTATGCTAAAGAACATGGCTTTGATTCGTTTACGTCTACTTTGTTTGTTAGCCCTTATCAGCAACATGATAAGTTAAAGGCTCTGTGTGAAGAACTTGCTGAGAAGTATGATATTGATTTTTTGTATAGAGATTTTAGAGTAGGTTTTAGAGTTGGACAAGCTAAAGCTAGAGAACTAGGATTGTATATGCAAAAGTATTGTGGTTGTATTTTTTCAGAGGAGATGAGATATTATAACCGCAATGCCACGAAACCTAGTTTCCCCAAAGGTTACGAGATGCCAAGAGAACCTAGAATGCAAGTTAAAAAAATAGAAAATAAAGAAGATTATATTGATTTACTTTTAGAGGCAGATCCT
>CAKPDW010000011.1 GCA_934149115.1 uncultured Clostridia bacterium | reverse complement strand
ACATTGGGAAAAACACTAATTTCAAATGTTCCCATGTGCTTTCATTAACTGCTGATATGATTGTAAATATTGTGCTATTTGGAAACCAGTCATGTGTAAAATGTAATAATGTACCAACAATCCAAACAAAAATAACACTTATAATCTGAAAATTTCTAATTTTTTTCATAATAAAAACTCCTCATAAAATATTAGTTCTATACTATTTTATGAGGATTGTTTTACTAAAATTCATTATATTTTTTAGATTTGTTCTTCTTTTATAATGTTTTTGCTTCCAATATATGTTGCAACAAAGTATGCTCCATATATTACTCCCATAAATAAAACTGTTATAATAATAGATGGTATTAGTTCTTTAGTATCTGCTAGCCCTGATAAAACTAGCAATACAAATTTTATTCCAAAAACAGAATGGATTATTGCCAAGATTAGTGGAAATCCAAAGAATATACCTATTTGTTTTCCTAATGCATGGTTTATCATTTTTTCATCACATCCAATTTTTCTCAAAATTGAATATC
Source organism: uncultured Clostridia bacterium (assembly GCA_934149115.1). Classification (GTDB taxonomy): domain Bacteria; phylum Bacillota; class Clostridia; order TANB77; family CAG-508; genus UMGS1994. The sequence continues at coordinate 28,548 of CAKPDW010000011.1, read as the reverse complement.
TTTGTTTATTATCAGAACTATCTGTCAACTGTTTTAGTGCAAGAATTGCTGAACTTGCTATTAAAAATATTATTCCTAGATAAATTGCTATAAAAATTATAATTGTTGATACTCCTATGCTTCCTTCTATTATTGCAATTTTGGACATTCCCTCTAATTCTATATTATTAATATTTAAACTTTTAGTTAATCTCGATTCGTCTCCTACAAATTCTTCTTCTATTTTCTCTTTTTCTTCATCTTTAGTTGCATTATAATTTGCTACTAGAATATCTTGTGCTTTCATATCTTCTGAAAATTCGCAGCTGTCTGGAACTACAATAATTCCTGTATTAGTATGACTTGCGGACATGAATATATATCCATCTTTACATTCTTTGTATTTAGGTTTTAAAGTTTTTCCAACTATTTCCAAAGAATTTTCTTTTTGTAAAACTTTATTTCTCATTGTTATCATTCCATCATAATCACAAATAACAATATATTCATCATCTTTAATACTATATGTTTCACATCCGTATTCCTTAGCTATCTTATTATAATCAGAGATTTTTACTATTTGTTCTTTTGCATTAAAATTATAAAATGGATATTGTTCTTGGATTTCATTAATATGTGAACCAAAGAAATCGGCACATGTTAAATTATCACAAGAATATATTGGTATTTCAATAACATCTTTTAATAGATTTAGATTAAAGCCATTATCACTTAATATTTTTTGTATTGATTCTTTTGAATCTTCAGTATTATTCTTATATAAATTAATATCAACTGGTGTCATTTCTTTTAAATCACGTTGCATTGTATTTCTTAAAGATACACTTGAAGATAAAATTGTAATTGTCATAAATAGCATTAAGCAAATTACACTCATGCTTACTACCATTGTATTAACTTTATTATTAATTTGTCGTAATACAAACATATTAGTTCCTTTTAAATATATACTTTTCTTTGCTTGTATTATCTGCAATAAAAATCCTGATACAGACCAAAAAACTAAAAATGTTCCTAATACTCCTAATAAAATTGGTGCTAATAATTTCTGAGCAGAATTCAATGATGAAACATCTTTTGTGACTTTCCAATATGCAACTCCTAGTATTATACATGCTATAGCAAAAATAAAAGCAGAAATTATAGGATTTTTTACTTTTACTTTTTCGTTTTTCTTACTTGCATTTAACAAATTTATTAATTTATATCTTGAAATTGTCATTGTATTAAATATCATCACTGTAAAATACATTATTGCAAAGTAAATGCACGTTTTTATACAACTTTCTTTTGAGAATATAAATTCAAATTTCTTCATATTAGCTTCAAATAATTTTGCTACAAATACAGACATAAATTGTGAAGCAAAAATTCCAATTATCACCCCCACAATTAGTGATATTAAACCTACAAAAAATGTTTCTACTAATATTATTTTTGATATTTGTCTTTTTCCCATGCCTAAAGTCATATATATTCCAAATTCTTTTTTTCTTCTATTAATTAAAAAATTATTCGCGTACACTATTAGTAAAGCTAATATTATGGCAACAAAAACAGAAATATAGCTCAGCATGTTAATCATTAGTTCAATTATACTTTGCTGTGATTTTGATACTACAAGCATCGCCTGCTGACTGTCCAAAGAATTGAACATATAAAAAATTGCGACACCTAACACTAATGTTAAAAAATAGATGCTATAATCTTTGAAACTTTTTCTAATATTTTTAAATGATAACTTAAATAACATCATTCAACTCACCTCCAAGAAGTGTTTGAACTTCAATTATCTTCTCGAAAAATTGTTTTCTCGTATCTTTTCCTTTAATTATCTCATTGAAAATCTTTCCATCTTTTATAAATATAATTCTATCTGCATAGCTGGCTGTAAATGCATCATGTGTTACCATTAAAATTGTTGCTCCGAGTTCTTCATTTAATGTTGTAAATGTACTTAGCAATTGTTTTGCAGATTTGGAATCTAATGCACCAGTTGGCTCATCTGCTAATATTAATTTTGGATTAGTAATAATTGCTCTTGCTGATGCAATCCTTTGTTTTTGTCCTCCAGAAACCTGATATGGATATTTATTTAATATATTTGTTATATCTAATTTTCTTGCAACATCTTTAACTCTCCTATCAATCTCGCGTGAATTGACCTTTTGAATTGTAAGTGCAAGAGCAATGTTTTCATAAGCTGTAAGTGTGTCTAACAAATTAAAATCCTGAAATATAAAACCTAGTTCTTCTCTCCTAAACTTATTTAATTTATTACCTTTTATTTTTGTAATATCTTTACCATTTATGATGATATGTCCTGATGTAACTCTATCAATAGTAGAAATACAATTTAAAAGAGTTGTTTTTCCGCTTCCACTAGCTCCCATTATACCTACGAATTCTTTTTTCTCAACGTTAAAACTAATGTTATCAACAGCTTTTGTTAAATTAGTTTTGCTACCATAATATTTCTCAATATTTTTAACTTCAAGTACCTTTTCCATTTTTATTATATTCCTCCTTTTCATATCTATATTATAATAGCTCTTAGGTAGCACTTGCCATCGATTTACACTACATTTTTCCTACAATTTTGTAATAATTCTTTTAATCAAAATTTGTATAACTACCTCTAGGAAAAATAATTTTTACAATAAAATTTTTTCCATAAGTAGAATCTATCTTTATTCCAATTCCGAGTTTTTCGCAAAGTTTTTTACATAAGTACAAACCAATTCCAGTTGATTTTTTTTCTGTCATTCTGCCATTTGAACCTGTGAATCCTTTTTCAAAAACTTTATTCAATTCTCCTTTTTGAATTCCTATACCATTATCTTTGATATATAAAACAATATTTTCTTTTCCATTTTCTCCATAAATTTCTATAGAACTTTCGACATCTTTATTTTTATATTTTATACTGTTTTGAATCAGCTGATTTAATATGAAAATAATCCATTTACTATCTGTGTTTACTGTCAAATCTAAATCGTGTAAATTTATAATAAATTTTTGTTGTATTAACACACTCTTATTTCTTTTTATACTCTCATTTACAATCTCTTTTAGCTTCCATTTTTTTATATAATAATCTTTTTCTACCGTATTGCTTCTTGCATAAAATAAAGCTTGTTCTACATAGTTTTCTATTTTGTCTAATTCTTCATCTATACTCTTAGTAACTGGATTTTTATTATTCTCAATAACAAGTTTAGCACTTGCAATTGGAGTTTTTATTTCATGAATCCATAATTCTATATATTCCTTATAATCTTCTTGTAAAAATTTATATTTATTTACATTTTCTATCATAGATTTATCTACTTGAATTAAAATATCTTTTAAAATTTTTCCTTCGATAAAATCAGAATCTTCAATAATTTCTGCTACTAGATATTTTTGGTCTAATTCATCTAATGTATTTTGCAATTTTTTATAATAGCTTTTTTTGACAAAGTATTTCCAAGATAATCCTATAAAAAAAGATAGTGTAACACTTATTATGATATATACTTTAATAAACAAATCTACTTGATACGCCATTAAAAAGATTTCAATTGTAACTATAGCAAACATTAACAAACAGATTATTAATAAATTATCTCTAATATATTTCTTAAAACTCATCCTTTTTCCCTCTTTTTAAAATATATCCTTGTCCTCTCTTAGTTTCTAATAACTCTTTTAATCCAATTTCTTCAAGCTTATTTCTAACTCTAGTCATATTGACTGTTAATGTACTATCACCTATAAAATCATTGTTATCCCATAAACATTCCATAATTTCTTCTCTTGAAACAATTCTATCTCTATTAGTTACTAAATATCTTAATATTCTAAATTCATTTTTTGTTAAATCAATAACAACGTCTCCATTTTGAATAGTACATTTATGTACATTTAATATAAAATCTTTTGCATCAATTACATCACTTTTTTCTATACTAAAATTGGTACGTCTTAATAAAGAACTAATTTTGGCTAAAAGAATATGAATATTAAAAGGTTTTGTAATATAATGATCTGCTCCATTATTTATGCATAGTAACTCATCTATTTCATTATCTCTACTAGTTACTATGATAATGGGAATATTAGATTTTTTTCTTAATTCTTTACAAATGAATTCTCCATCAGCTCCTGGTAGGTTTATATCTAATAACAATAAATCAGGATTCATAAAAATTATGTTTTCTAAAGTATTGTCAAATTCTTTTAAAATTTCTACTTTATACCCATTATTAGTTAAAAAGATTTCTAATTCATTTCGTAACTTCTCGTCATCTTCAACTATTAAAATTTTCTCCATCTTTCATTCCTCCGTAATCATTATAACATGGTATTAATAAAAATTATGCTACATTTTTGTAATTTTAATTATGGAGGTTTTATTATTAGCTTTTTTCGCGTGCAAAATTTGCAAAGCAAATTTCTGTGCATTTTAGATAAAAAAAGTACACTTATTTTTTAATTATTTTCTACCTTTTTTTGCTTCTAAAGTTTGACAAATTATTTTTATACCATGGATATTTTTCAATTACCATTATTCTTAGTTTTTCGAAATCTTCCTCAAAGTCGTTTATTCCAACAAACTCAAGCATCTTCTTAAAAACTTCTACTAACTTTTTTATATCTGTACGCTATCTTATCCTGAAAACTTTCTTTATCCAATCTTTAATTTTTTCAAAAATATTATCCTTTTTATATTCTACCATTGATACTTCTTCTATTTTTTTATCTGGTACTTTTTCTGAATTATGGAATACATTATCAGGGTTATATTTTTCTCTTTTTTCTTTCTCCCACTCTATTCTTTGCTGATTTTCCATTTCAATTATTTTTTCTCTTTGATAATCATTTGCTAAATAATCTCTAAAAATATTTGAAAGTATTGCTTTGGTTTCTTCTAACAATTCTTGTTCTTCAAATGGTTTGGTTGTATCTATTTTAAAATTATATGTTTTTGACTTTTTATCTTCAAACGTATCCTTCATTTCTTGTGGTATTTTTTTTACAGTTTCTATTGGAACATATTTAAGGATTTCTGTAATTTCTTTATAGGCTTTTGCATAATTATCTTCCATCACTCGAACCTCCTTGATTTTTATGTGCATCTAATTCTTGTGAGTTTGTTCTTTCTTTTATTGCAGTATCTACTACTCTTTTTGCAATATCTTTTTTTTCAATATGTGTTAAAAATCCTTTCTTGCCAATTTGTTTTTCTGTAATTTTATATTCAGAATTTGTGTATAATCTTCTTGAACTTGGATTAAAATATTCGTCTGATTTTTGGTCATGGAATTGTGAAATAGTTTCAATTTCATTTATTCTCTCATTTACATCAAATGTAGGTATATCATTACTTTTTATTTTTTCTTTTACATATGCCATGTATTTATCTAACAAGTCAAATTCAACTTGTTGATTTTTTGGAACCTTTTCTTGATATTTATCATATAGAAATTCGATAATTGACAAGACATCTTTTTTTCCATTTGGTAAAGTTAATTGTTTTATTCTATCTGGTGATATTGTTATATCTTCTCCTAAAAATGTGTTCATATTCCATTTTTCAACTTTGTTGCTATCATAATTACTATACTGCCCGTACATTTCTTTAAACATTTTATATCCAATGGCTTCTGGTTCATTTTTTTCTTGGAATAAAGCATGTTCTTTTTTAACGTCTACTTCATCAAATGAAAATTCTTCGCCTTCTTTTAAATCTAAAACATAGTAATTACTCGCCAACATCTCATCAATTTGGAAATCGAATAACGTTTTCATTTTTTCATTATCTTCTCTGTATTTGCCTGATATAAATTCTTCATTCCATAATTGAGCTTTGTAGTAATATTCTTTTTTCTCTTGTTCTGTTGCTATTCCATTATCAAGTTTTTCAACAAGTTCATTATTTTCTTCTTTCCAATATGGACTATTTAATCTATTTGCTCTCCATTTTAGCCAAACATCCCAAGTTTCTAATGCTCCCTCTAGCCCATATGAAAAATAAATTGCAGGTTCGTAATCTGTGCCAGCCGAATTTCTTCCTATTCTTGCTTTCAATCCTTCTCTATCTATCGCACTTTTATCTTTTTTTAACGAATAATGAAAAATTGTATTTTGTAACTTATCATATGGCATTTTACTTAAATCAACTTGTTGTATATTTCCATTATTTTCTTCTCTTACTTGTGCATAATAAATTTCTCTTTGCTTTTCCAATAATCGCTTATTATTATTTTGTTCAACATTATTTTTACTATATTTATCTCTCAATATTACTTCTCCTCTTAACTATGTACTACTAACGTTAACCATATTAACTATATTATTTCAATATCAGATAGCATACCAGTTTCTTAATATTTTTTTATCTATATATAACGTTCCATATCCTCTACCAATTTTTATATCAGCCTTTTTTTCACCATGGCAGTCACTTCCACCAGACATGAATAAATTGTTATCTCTACTATATTTTTCTAATATTTTTATTTGTTCTTCTGAAAAAGTTGAATGACATACTTCCACACCATCAATAATGTTATTCTGCTTTAATGTATCTAAAAATCTAATTGAATCTTCCAAGTTGTATCTAAAAACATGAGCTATGAAAGTTTTTCCACCAGCTTTCCTTACTGCGTCAGCAACAACATTTGCTTTTGGATAATGAATACTAAAGTCAACAAATACAGGAAAATTCTTATTTGTTACACAAGAATTTAAAAACACATCTATATTGTTCCATTCATTCTCATTAAAATACTTTCTATTTTCTTCATGTTTTTTTATTTCAGGAAAAATAATCTCAATCGGCCAACCCATATTTTCCTCATATTTTAACTCTCCTAATTTTATATTATTTTTCTTACAACTATCAATCATACAGTCAAATTCTTTTTTTAAGTCAATTTTCTTACTCTTGTAATTCTCATATATAAAATTATCTAGCTTTTTATAATCGAAATCATATGCCAACAAATGGAACATTACGCCATCAAATACTGTACTAAATTCAACTCCAGGTATTATATGTCCACTAAAAAAATCCTTAGCATTTATTTTTTCTAACTCTTTATATGCATCAATTCTATCATGATCTGTTATAGACAACACTTCAATATTGGCCTTTTCTGCTTTCTCTAACATTTTTTTCAAATCCCATGTTCCATCTGAATAATTTGTATGTGTATGCAAATCTATCATTTATATCACCTATTTCTTTTATATATTTTTTAGCTCTGTTATTCGTTTTTTCATTTGTCTTTTTCGCACATAATATATTTCAAAAATATTATACTATTATTCAAAATATTAAACAACCAACTTAATAAAATTTAAACAATCTTATTTACACCTTCTATATTAGTGATATTATTAAAATTTTTTCATAAAAAAGTGCATCCAACTTATTGTATTGGATGCACTTCTTTTACTTTTTAATTATTGATTTCTTCCACAACATTTTTTGTACTTTTTGCCACTTCCACAAGTTCGAGTTTTTGTAGTATTTATAATACTATAAATATTATCTGTATTACTTGTATTTACTAGTGTTTCAGTTTTTGAAATATCAATATTATTTGGATTTATTGTACTTATTTTTATAATAAGTATTTTTTATTTGGCGACAAATTGGCGACATTGTCTACATCGTTATTTGTCTTTTATTTATTTTAAACCTTACAATATTTTCACTTTTTTGTCTAGAATTTTTCTAAATTTTCTGCAAAAACTAATTATTATCTAAATCTTGTTTATTTGGTTGTTGTAATTCAAATATTGTTTTTTGATTTTCATTTACTTTTTCATTTCATCTATCACTGGCTCTTTAACTTGAGATTTCAATAATCTATAATAGTATTGTGATGAAATATTTCTTTGTAATGTTCTTACACTTCATGTTTGTCCTAATGCCTCATTTTCATACCATTCTCTTGCTTCTTTATCAAATACTTGTAATAATGTTCTATAATGACTCCAAGAAAGCAATCTATTAGATTTTGAACACAGTGTGTTCAAAATGTTTGGAAAAGTTTTGTAAAAATTCAAAAAATAATATAAATTTCTTGAATCAAATTCTTTTCCATATTCTTCCTTCAATTCTTTTGATAATTTCTTTATTATTTCTGTACCATAATCCGCTCTTCCTTCACCTTTTAATTCTTCTTCTGCAATTCTATATCCAATTAACCAATTTCTTTCTACTAATGCAAGATTAACAGACTGAAAAGCATAATCTCTTGCTGAATCTATAATTGAACATATGTCATTTAAAACATTATCTGTCTTATCTTTCAGTCGTATATTATAGTATTATTACGAGTAATAGTAAAACTATTTATTTTTTTCTTCTACTATATGATTATTACAGTTATTTACAATTGATAAAATTTTACTGGGATGAATATTATATTCTTCTAACTCACTAACTTTTACCCATTTAAAATTAATCCAATCTGATTCTTTACTTTTAAAAGATTTTTCTTTGATATCGCCATTATATTTGCATTTGTATGTTATAGTTATTTCTTGAATAAAATTATCTTTTTCAGAAATTAATTCTTCACTTACTCCTGCAAATTTAAATTCTAAATTTTCATATCCTAATTCCTCATAAATTTCTCTTTTAATTGCATTTACACTATTTTCTTGTTCTTTTACTTTTCCTCCTGGTAACATATAGAAACCCATATCATCTCCGTAAAATAAAAGCATTTTCGTTTCATCTTCATTATAAATAATTGCCGATACTCTATATGCAAAATTAAAATTTTCATTTTTGTATTTTATATCATTCATATCTTTTACCTACTTTATTTAAGAATTCTTGTTTTTTCAACTTTTAATTTCATTTCTTCACTCTGTATCTGTTCATTTACTTTATCTTTTTCAGTAGTAGCTATTTTAATAGTTGTTTTTCCTATATCTTGTTCTGAAAAATGATTTTTTTGTTTTGCAATTTCAGCAATAAAGCCTTCAAAATCATGTATTTTAGATATATCTATATTAGCTTTTTCCGCCCATTCTGTTACTACTTCAATGTTTTCTGGAGTAGTTATAATTGAATATAATCTTTCAGGTTTTTCTCTAAAAGAAACATTTCCAATAAGCATACTGGTTTCACTTGTTTTTATTTCATTCTCATCTTGAGGCAATATAACAAATATACAACCTGCTGGAAGATTATAATTTCCTGTTAGGCCAGCATATACCTGTACAGTTGTTTCTATTGTATTTTTTGTAGTAACAGAAACTTGATCTGATACATCATAACTAGTTGATGAAGCAACTCTATCAACCGAAGATGAAATTTCTCCATCCTCAATTATATTCTTTGCTGAATAAATTGGACATCCATGAAAACATAAATGCAAATCATCTGGAACTACAGCCTTTATTTGTTTAGAAAATTCATTATATTGTTTTAATCTGTATTCCATATCATCTTGACTTGATGGTCTTAAGAATTCCAGTTGACTCTCTATTAACCCTAATGCATATTCTCTCAATTGAATTGTTTTTTTAGCAACTTCCAATCTCAATTCTTTCTTATCAATTGTATCATCTATTTCTATTTTTCTATATTTTTCTTTTGCCTTTTCAACTCGTTGCAAGGCACTTTCTCTATTTCTTATTAAAATATCTTTTTTTTATTAAATTCTTCTATATTTTCCATAACATCACCTATTTTATTCTTGTTGTTTTTCATTTTGTAATTCACTTAATGCTCTCTCATCCATTTGTATTTTACTTTTACTCGTATCTTTTTGTGTTGTTGAAACATTAACCGTAGATTTTCCAATTTCTTCTTGAGTAAATATTTTATTTTTAGTCGTAGCTATATATTGCTCATAGAATTGTTGTAATTCCATTTCTTCTAATGTGTATTCAGTTAAGTCCATTACTTCTGCTTGTCTATCTGCATAATATTCTTCAAGTTGATTACTTAATCTATCATCCAATAAATGTTTTGATTTAATGTCTTCAATCGAACATGCAGACATCATATATGTTACTATATCTTCTCGTCTGTATGTAATCTTTCCTGTAGAATTATTTCTTAACACACAAACTTTAATATTTTGTGCTGGAATTTTTTTACTTGTACAAGCATCAGCAAATCTATCAATATTATCATCCTGTTCATTTACTATATTATCTGCTTCAAATTTTATATAAATTCTATCCTCGCCGTCACGCTCTTGATAATACTCATCCATAGACATTCCATCTGGCACTCTTCCATATTTTTGCCATTGTCTATATTTTCTTCTACAAGTACAATCAAACGTTACAACACCTTCTTTACCTTCACTATAAAACACTTTTTTTCTTTTGTCTGATGTTTCTGTTCTTAAATCTTCTTCTGCTAAATCGGGATCTAATCCGTTTACCATTATTGACTCAATATCACTTATTGGACTATGTCTATAATATTCTTTATAAAAAACTGGTCCGATAGCTGTTCTATGAATATAATACTTTCCATTTTCTTTATTATCTTCTAATAAATTTTCACTTTGTTTAATTGTCATTATTTATTTCTCCTAATTTTTTAAATTTTTTTATCAATTCTTTTTATCATAAATCTAAATTATTTATTTTCGTTATTGTTGTTGCTCATTTTGTACTTCATTCAAAGTTCTTTCATCCATTATCATTTTTCTTTTACTTTTATCTTTTTGTGTTGTTAGAACATTAACTGTTGCTTTTCCTATTTCTTGTTCTGAAAATAAAGCCACCCTTTGATTATATTGTTGAATTATATCTTCAACTTCTGGGCTATTATTATGCACTTCTCTTAATGTTTCTATTATGCTATTAATTTTATCTTGACTTAGTTCAAAACCTGATTCTTTTGTTCCCCTATATATTAAATCTAAAACCTGTTTAGGATCGTATAATTTTTCTTTTGTTTCTCTTGAAAATTCATGTTTTCCAAATATTTCACTGGCATTTGGTAATCCCATTATTAACATATCTTTTTCGGTAACTGTTGTCTTCAATACATTTCCCTCATGTTCTTTAAATTGTTTTCTACCATCAGTTAACACCGTCTTTATAGTTTCAATTGCAGATTGTCCTGGGATAATTGCATCTTCAATGTTAGCTTTGCCGATTACACTTTTAGGAATCAATGATACACACATTCTTTCAGTTCCTAATAACTTCCAGTTCTTTTCAAACATTTCCATTACTTTTTGCATTTCTTCTTCATTTAATTCTGCATTGTCACATAAATCCATTACATTTTGTTTACAACCATCATAATTTCTTAAATAATAAGGTGACTCATCAATTTTACTTGAATTTCTATTATGATTTGCTGATGTAAACCATTTAAACCATTCAGGAGCTGATAATCCATGCCAATACATCTGTCTAGGATTATTCTCTACATACATTCCTCCTCCTGAATAATGTGAGTATGCTCCAACAGGTGCAATAACATTTTTTTCTTCAAAAATATGTGCAATTTCCATTATCTCTTTGTTATCCCAAATTCTTTCACTAGATGAAAATCCATAAGTTCTTATTGATTGTTCAGCTGCTCCTGGAAAGCTATGCATAACATATCCATTTTCTACATAGTTTTTCAAAAAATATTCTTGTATTTTTATTTCATCTTCTCTTGAAATACTTCCCTGCGATAAATCAATATTTAATCTTTGTGCTATGCTTTTTCCTAATTCTCTGGCTCTTATATCTTGCATAAAATCTTCTGAACCCCTACACTCAAAATAAGCATTAGACATTCTTTCCAAATATGCTTTTAAAGAATCTGGCTCAATTTCTTCTCCATCATTATGAACAAAACAATATGTATAAACTTCTCCTATTAAATTACTAGCTCTCGTTACTGGAGCAACTTCTCCTTTTCCAGCAGTTGCAATAATTTCTTTTATTTTTTCATCATCTAATAATCTTTCTATTTTCTTATCAATAGTTTCTTCCATACATAATTCCTTTAAAATACATTAAATATTCTTTTGAAAAAATTTATAATCTTTTCATAAAATTTTTCTTTTTTTACTTCTATTGGCAAATTAGAATTTTCAATAGTATCCTTTTCTGTATTTCCTATAACACTTTCAATATTTTTCTTTTTAAATAAATCATCAGGATTATACTTTTGTGCTTTTTCTTCTTCAAGTTTTTGCCTATCATATTTTTCCTTTGCTTCTATTCTTTCTTTTTGATATGGAGTTGCCCAAAAATCTCTAAAAATATTAGCAAATATTGCCTTTGTTTCTTCTAATAAATCCTGTTCTTCAAAACTTTTATTTATATCAACTTTAAAATCATATTCATTATCCATTTTTGCTTTAAATGTATCAATCATTGTTTGTGGTATCTTATCCACACTCTCTTTTGGTACAAACTTTAATATTTCCATTACTTCTTTATATGCCTTTGAATAGTTATCTTCCATCTTTTGTTCCTCCAATAAATTCGATATAATAATACAATATATTTATATCATAAAACCAAAAAATATACAACAATGTAACTAACTTGATAGTGTAAAATGGTTTCGGAATATACAAAAAGGAAGTCCTTTGATATAATAATTTACTTTCAAAATAAATCAAAGAAAGGACTTCCTTATGAAAACTATTATATCACAAAAATTAAAAAATGTACTAAAAAATAAAATATTTAATATTATTTCTTTAAATTTATTTAATAATATCGAATTTTTGCTAAACAATCTTTTTTGTAATAATTCTTCTAATAATTATTTTGATATTATGTTTAAATCCCAACAAATTGCTAGAGATATTGTTATATCTATTGTTATATCTACTTTTGAAGAACTAGACAAAGAATTTAAAAACTCTGTTTATAGGAAATCTCGTTACTATATTAATAAAAATAATGTTCCTCGAACACTTATCACTATTGTTGGTGAAATTACCTTTTATAGAACTTACTATGTTTCTAAAAATTCTAATAAAAAATTTTTTTATATAGATAAGATTTTAGATTTACCTAAATTTGACCATTATGACCCAATTGTTAAAGCTATTTCCACCTCTCAAGCTCAAGCTGTTCGTGATACTTCTGCTTTTATTAGTGATATTTCCTATTTTGAAACAAACTCTACTATTAATAATATTCCACGACAATCTGTTCATAATTGGATTAAGCACTGGTATGTTCCTAATATTGTCCCTAAATCGGTTAACACTCCTGATACGCTTTATGTTATGGCTAATGAAAAATATATTGGAGCTCAGGATACTTCTAAAGATATTATGGTTAAATGTTTTGTAACTTTTGAAAATGTAATAAACATTAGTAAACATAGACGTAAATTAGTAAATCGCTCTGTATTTTCTTGTTGTTCCTCTAAAGCTTGGCCTAAATTTATGGACTTCATCGCAAAAAAATATGATTTTTCTAAAATTAAAAATATTTGTCTTTTAGCTGATGGTGCCTCTTGGATTAAAGCTGGTATTCCTGAATTAAGACTAGATACTAATAATTCAGTTAAATTTTTCTTATGTGAATTTCACTTTAAACAAGCCATTCATCATATTACAACAGATTCAGATGAAAGATATTATCTACTACATATTTTTAATAAAAAATCAAAATCCTATTTTATTGATGCTGTTAATACCATCATTTATAATAATCCAAAGCGTAACGATATTATTACTAAAAAACTTAACTATATAATTAACAACTATTCTCATATAAAATCTATGTTAGAACTAGATATTGGATCATCTATGGAAAGTCATATATCACACTTAATAGCTTCATTTTTTTCTTCTAGGCCCAAGGGATTTTCTAGTAATCGAATAGAAAAATATCTTAAATTAAATGATTATAAAAATAATGATATAAATATTTTTAAATTATACTTAGATTCATATTCAAGAAAAAAATCAACAACAATTGATGAAAACACTTATGACTATGAAATATTTACTAAAGATAAACTTCATAATATTCCTATTTTAAATTATGGATTAAAAACTAATACTTATACTATGTTAAATAATATAGCACATGATATTTCATTTGATATTAATATTTAAAAAGAAACATAAAGATAATCTATCTTATCCTTATGTTTCTGGTAGTTATTATATTATTGGTCTATTTTCCGAAACTTCTTGACACTAATTACGAGCAAAAATGATGTTGGCATCCTTTTTACTTATTTTTTAATTCTGTCCACATTATTTATGCTATGTGGACAAGTCGTGAACAAATTGTCATCTGTAGACAAATTTATCATTTTTTCTATTTTTAACAATTCCTTATTTTATAAGGGTTTGCGAGGTTATTTGCCACAACAGTTTTTGTACTTTTTACCACTTCCACATGGGCATAAGTCATTTCTACCTACTTTTGGTCCTTCATTTACTATTGGTGCTTTTACTTTTTTCTTTTCTTCTTGAGCTAGTTCAGGATTAATCATTCCATCAATATCTTCTCTACCTTCACCTGTAATTTTAACTGTGCTTCTTCTTTCATATCCTTCACGTTTCTTTACACACATTAAAATTTTAGTTACTTCTAATTTGATACTATTAATCATTTCCTCGAACATGTCTGAACCTTCAATTTGGTATTGGATAACTGGATCTTTTTGTCCATATGCACGAAGTCCTATACCATTTTTTAATTCGTCCATTGCGTCAATATGATCCATCCATTTTGAATCAACAACTTTTAATAAAACAATTCTTTCAAGTTCTTTGAATGGTTCTTCTCCAATTTCTTCTTTCTTTGCTTCATATGTTGCTAATGCTTTTTCTTGCATCTCTGCTAAGATTTCTTCTGGATCAATTTTGTCTTTCTTTAATGAGTCTAGTTCTTTTATGTTTAGTCCGTTTTGTACTTCTATTAGGAATGCTCCTGTGTCTGGATTCTTTTCTAATAGTTCTCCTCTGTAAGTGTCAACTATTAGGGCACAGGCTTCTTTTATCATGTTTTTGATTGATTCTGTAACGTCTTCTCCATCAAGAACTTCTCTCCTTTGTTTGTATATGATTTCTCTTTGTGTATTCATTACGTCATCATAGCTTAATACGTGTTTTCTGATTGAGAAGTTTCTGCTTTCAACTTTCTTTTGTGCAGATTCAACTGCTTTTGATATTGGTTTGAATTGAATTGGCATGTTTTCATCTGCTTTTAATGCATTATATACTGCTGTAACTTTGTCACCACCAAATATTTTCATTAAATCATCATCTAATCCAATATAGAATATTGATTCACCTGGATCTCCTTGACGACCACTACGTCCACGTAACTGGTTGTCAATTCTTCTTGATTCGTGTCTTTCTGTACCAATGATTTTTAAACCACCTGCAGCAATAACTTTTTCTTTTTCTTCTTTTATTTGTTTCTTGAATTTTGCTTCTAATTCATTAAATGTTTTTCTTGCTTCAATAACTTTTTCGTCTTTTGTTTCATTATGTGCTGATGCTTGAACTATAAGATCGTTAGTGTATCCTGCTCTTTTCATTTCTTGTTTTGCCATATATTCAGTGTTTCCACCAAGCATAATATCAGTACCACGACCTGCCATGTTAGTAGCAATTGTAACAGCTCCATATTTACCAGCTTGAGCAATTATTTCAGCTTCTTTTTCATGGAACTTAGCATTCAATACTTCATGAGGAATTCCAGCTTTTTTAAGTAATTTACTTAATCTTTCTGATTTATCAATTGAAACTGTACCAACCAATACTGGTTGTCCTTTTTCATGAGATTTTTTGATATCCTCAACAACAGCATTAAATTTAACTTTTTCATTTTTATATATGATATCATTCATATCTTTTCTAGCAACTGGTAAGTTTGTAGGAATACAAACAACGTCCAAATTATAAATCTCTCTGAATTCTTCTTCTTCTGTTTTTGCAGTACCTGTCATACCAGCTAACTTATTATACATTCTAAAGTAATTTTGGAATGTGATATTTGCTAGAGTTTTTTGTTCATCTGCAATTTTTACTCCTTCTTTTGCTTCAATTGCTTGATGTAATCCAGCATTATATCTTCTTCCATACATAATTCTACCTGTAAACTCATCAACAATTAATACTTCTCCGTCTTTAACGATGTAGTCTTTATCTCTTTTCATAACACCATGTGCTTTTAATGCTTGGTTAACATTATGAACGATATCTGTATTGTCTAAATCATTAAAGTTTTCAACTTGGAAATATTCTTCAGCTTTCTTAATACCTTTTTGTGTTAATGTTGCTGTTTTTGCTTTTAAGTCTACAATGTAATCATATTTTTCATTATCTTCTAATTGTGCTTCATCTTTAATATCTTCTTCGATGATAACTTTTGCTTGTAATCTTTTTACGAAATCATCAGCTCTTTTGTATAAATCAGATGATTTATTTGCTCTACCAGATATGATAAGTGGTGTTCTAGCCTCATCAATTAAGATACTATCAATCTCATCGACGATTGCATATTCTAATCCTCTTTGAACCATATCTTCTTTGTGAATAACCATGTTATCTCTCAAATAATCAAATCCAAATTCATTATTTGTTCCATATGTTACATCACATGCATATGCTTTTTGTTTATCTTGTTGATTCATTCTTGAAATATTTAATCCAACAGATAAACCTAAGAATTTGTATAATTTGCCCATCCACTCACTATCTCTCTTAGCTAGGTAATCATTAACTGTAATTAAATGAACACCTTTTCCTGTAAGTGCATTTAAGTATATTGGTAATGAAGCAACTAATGTTTTTCCTTCACCAGTTTTCATTTCAGCAATTCTACCTTGATGTAATATAATACCACCAACTAATTGCACATCATAATGTCTCAATTCTAAAACTCTTTTTGATGCCTCTCTTACAACTGCAAATGCTTCTGGTAAGATATCATCAAGAGTTTTGCCTTCAGCTAATTGTTTCTTAAAATAATCTTTTTTAGCTCTTAGCTCTGCATCTGTTAACTTTTCCATTTCAGGTTCTAAACTATTAATTTTGTTTACTATAGGTTGAACTCTTTTTACTTCTTTTTCACTATAAGATTTAAATAAACCCATCTGATTTGCCTCCTAATTATTAACTATCGATAAATATATCATTAATTTTTTGAAATAGCAAGGAATAATCTATAAAATATTTCATAGTATTTAATAAATTTATTTTTAGGTAGGATTTTGTTATGCATATTTATAATTTTAAAATCAATAAAAACAAGGTATTTAAAGGGATTCTCCTTTTCTTTATCATTATTTGTTTAGTTATTTTAATTCTTTCAATTTATAAACTTTTTTTTGAAATGAAGAATTATAACTCAGAAAATTTTGTTGTCGAGGATACTTGTTTTTCTAATAATGATATTACTGAAATTAAATCAAATCAATATACTAATGTTTTAAAAGCTGTTCATGAAAATATTGATGATTATATTGGTAAACAAATAAGTTTTACTGGCTATGTTTATAAAATAAATTATTTGCAGGAAAATCAATTTGTTTTAGCTAGAAATATGATTGTAAATCAGGCTAATCAAACAGTTGTAGTTGGTTTTTTGTCAGAATGTTCTACTATAAATGATTTTGCTAATTATTCATGGGTGAAGGTTACTGGTACAATAAAAAAAGGTTTTCTTGATGGCGATATTCCTGTGCTTGAAATAACTAAAATTGAGAATGTAGATAAACCTGCTGATGATTTTGTTTATCCTCCTGATGACACTTATGTTCCAACAAGTGCAACTTTCTAGCGTTTTCTTGTCATTATTTTTGAGCTTGAGAAAAAATTAATTAGTATAATTAAAACAATTGGTCCAATTAATAATCCTAGTATTCCACTAAATTTAAAACCTATATACATTGAAATTAAAGTATATAATGGATGGATGCCTAAATGAGTTGAAACGATTTTAGGCTCCAAAAATTGTCTAACTAATGATATGAAAATTAATAATCCTATTATTGCAATTCCTAGTGTAACATCTCCCATGATTATTTCTATTATTCCCCATGGTAACATTGCTGTTCCTGAGCCTAGTATTGGAAGTAAATCCACAAATCCAATTCCAAGTGCAATAAGAAATGGAGATCTTATATTTAATCCAACATATTTAAAAATATATAATCCTATTAAGACTAGTATAAAAGAAATAAATATTAGTATTAATTCTGCTTTCAAATATTTTCCTAAAACTAGTGTTGTGCTTTTGAAATGTTTATTAGCTTTTCTTAACCAACTCTTAGGAAATTTTTGTTCTAAGTCATCCAATATTGATAATCTATCAGTAGAAATAAAATATGTTGCTAAAATTGTAATTACAAAATATATTACAAAAACAGGAATTTGAGTTATCAGGTTTAAAATGCCTATTAGAAAGTTTTTTAGATATTCTAACAAGTGTGAAATTAGTCCATTAGTTGCATCAACAATTATGTTTTTTACTTCGATTGGTACATTCAAATTTTCTAATTTTAAAAGATTGCTTATTTCTTCTACGCTATTAAACACATTATTTCCCAGAGTTCCGAAATCTTTTAGTAAGTTACTTGCTTCTGAAACTGTTGCAACAATTATTAAAGTAATTACTCCTATTAAAAATGCAAATATTAAAATTAGTGAAATTATAGCAGATGTTTTTCTTAATAATTTTGTTTTCTTGTTTATAAATTTTATTATTGGTTCTATTAAATTTGCAATGGCCAGAGCTATTAGGAATGGCATGAAAAAACATGCTAATTTAAGTACAAGAAGTACTATTGTAAATATGAAAATAATGTATAAAATTCTTTTTATAATTTTACTCCAATATCCTATATCAATAATCATTAAACATACCTCTATTTTATTATGTTTAAAAATTATTTTAATATTCTATATATTCAAATTTGTGTTAATGTATTTTTATATAAACTTAAAAAGGTAGTATGATAAAATTAAATCATACTACCTAAAAAGCTAATTATTTACAACAACCATTGCTATAATGACAAATAGTGCTGCTATTCCTATCAGTGGAAATACATCTGCCATAAAGCCCCAAAGTGCAAATTGTGCTGCAATAATAATTAAGAATAAAACTATTGTTTCTTTGTATTTTTTTATTTTGAGACATAGTACACATCTCCAACCTAAAAGCACTGTTACAGTATATACTATTGCTCCCAAAGTTGCTGCTATTATTAATATCGCGAGTTTAGCATTTGTAAGCTCTTTCACGTAATTATTAACAAAAG
The DNA here is from genome assembly GCA_934149115.1 of uncultured Clostridia bacterium. GTDB lineage: Bacteria > Bacillota > Clostridia > TANB77 > CAG-508 > UMGS1994. The sequence continues at coordinate 9,317 of CAKPDW010000011.1, read as the reverse complement.
TTTTTGTAACTAAAATTTCAAATATTGTTAATCCTATTATAAATAAACAACATTCGATAATAAATCTTTTTGTAGAATTTTTCCGTTCTTCCATTTGGAAATCCTCCTAAATAACAAAAACGCATTTATCTAGTTACTTTCAAATAATTATAAATGTACATTACAATTATTTGTTCAAACAACCATATGATTTGTAATAAATCTTTGGCTGTTGTGCCTGCATACATAATAGCTAATATGCCCATAAAACAAAATAAACCTGATAGTTTATAAAAACTTTTCAGTGAACTTGAATCATGGCTTCTCAAAGTCTCAATAATTTCTTGAACGAAATCATCAGTTTTCTTTTCATTTTTTGTTGAAACAGCAATTATTATTTTAATCAGTACGTTTGTAAAAACCATTGTGTAGATATATCCCATTCCACATAATACTATCATAATAGCAATTGGAATCGTTACTCCGGCTTTTCCACACTGTTTAATAATGCTATTTTCAAAAAAATAAGTTCCCAATAATACGCTAATCAAAATTATAATTCTTAGCAATTCCTTTGTTTCACTACTTAACGGTGCATTGTTCTTCTGCATAATAAAAACCTCCTAATGATGTTCAAAACAATGTTTACGAGTGACTCTATGAGATGAACAGGTCAATTGACCTGATTGCTTTTTCTTTTTACAAAATGCGTATTAATTATATCATGTATTACGTAATTAGTCAATTTTTCTATTAACTATTGCTTTGTATTTGTCGCCTCTATCATAGGCATTTTTGAACATGTCAAAGCTTGCACTTGCTGGTGAAAATAATACTATATCTCCTTGTGTTGATATTTCATTTGCAATGTCAATTGCTTCTTCTAATGAAAAAGCTTCATATATATCTAATTTTTTTCTTTGATTTTCTAGTTCTTTTTCAACTGCATTATATATTTTATTTTTTGTACTTCCCATAAGTATAACTGCTTTTGTTCCTTCGATAATTGGTTTTGCGATAGGTGTGTAATCTAAATTTTTATCGTATCCTCCTGCTATTAATATTACTTTTTTATAAAAAGATTTTATTCCTGATATTGTTCTAGTAGGAGATGAACTAGCTGAATCATTATACCATCTTACGTCTTTTTTACTTATTTTTACTAATTCAAGTCTGTGAGGAACTCCTTTAAATTTAATGATTACCCTTTTGGCAGTTTCTTCATCAACTAAAGTAGCCGTTGCTGCTAGTGCTGCACAGATATTTTGATAATTATGTTTGCCAATTAAAGCAACATCTCTTACATTTAAAATATGTTTTCTCAATTTATTTTCACAAAATTTAACTGTACCTTCATCAACTATATAGCCATTGTCTAGTCTTTTTTGATCACTAAAAAATATAACTTTTCCTTTTGCTTCTTTTTCAAATTCTTTAGTTACTGGATTATCATAATTTAGAATTAAAATATCATTTTCATTTTGAGATTTAAAAATACATTTTTTTGCTTCTATATATTCTTCTAAATCTGTATGATAGTCTAAATGATTAGGTGTAACATTTGTAACTACTGCTATATTGGGGCTAACTGTCATATTCATTAATTGAAAACTGCTCATTTCTAGAACAACAATATCATCTGGAAGCATATCTTTAACTTTTGTAAATAGTGGCGTTCCAATATTTCCTCCTAAAAAAACATTGTATCCTGCTTCTTTCAAGATTTCTGAAATTAATGTTGTTGTAGTGGTTTTTCCATCACTGCCTGTGACTCCTATAACTTTACAAGGACATAATTCAATACACATTTCTATTTCAGTAGTTACTATTGCTCCTCTCTCAGCTTCTGCAACTAATTCTGGTTTATTTGGCAAACAGCTTGGTGAACGAAAAATTAAATCAAACCCTTTAAGTTTTGATAAACTTTCTTTTCCTAAAGAAAATTCCATTCCATATTCTACAACTTTGTCCATAATAGATTTATCAATGTTATCAATTGATCTATTATCAAAAACTGTAACCTTTGCTTTATATTTTCTCAAATAATCTATTAAAGGTACATTACTGACTCCTAACCCTATAATAGCAACTTTTCTACCTTTTAAATATTCATTAAACTCATTCAATTTCTCATTTACAAAATTCATAATCAACTAACCTCTCTTACTGTAAAATATAATTCAATTCTATAATATTCTCTGCAATCATTTTTGTTGATTCTTCTATACTATTTGATTTTGAAACATCAACAACAATTGTATTATCGTATATTTGATAATATCCTGATTTTTCTTGCAGTTCATCTCGTTTTAAAATATTTTCTTTTATCTCTTTTTTGGAAACATTTGCATCATACTGTTTTGCCTTCCATTCAACTCTTTTGGCAATATTTGCTGTAATAAAAAAATGATAATCTAAATCTGGATAAATTTGCATTGTATCTCTCCCTGAAAAAATAACAGTATGATTTTGCTTATATCCTTCAATATACTCTCTAACTATTTTATACGCATTATCATTATTGGCAATATTAGAAATTTTTGAAACTGCCATCGAATTTTCTAAAGATTGTAATTCATTTTCTTCAATCTTTTTTCCATGAGCATATACTACGCTTTCTCTATCCTCAATACCAATAGAAATTTCAAATTCTTTAAATAATTTTTTTAAATCAACTGAATATAATTTTTCAAATGGTACTTGCTCTTTAATTATTTGATATGTAATTGCTCTATAAATATTTCCTGCATGCAACACAATTGCATTTGGAATATATTTCAGTAGTTCTTTGCAAATGGATGTCTTTCCAGTTCCTACCAATCCTTCTATTCCAATAACTATATTATTTTCCATTTTTTCTCCCTTTCAAAATCAAATATAAGACAAAATAATATTTATCTTAAAATAACATATTTATTATACAACATTTTTTTAAAAAGATGAATATTTTTAGAAAATTTTGAAAAAATATATACATAAATTCAATAAAAACTTAATGTTATTACTTAATTTACTGGAGGTGTTTTTATAATGAGTAAAGAAAAAAAGAATAAGCAAAAAAAGAATTCTTCATCAAATACTAATGAAGAAAAATAAATGACGAATTTATAGAACAAAAGCGGACTATTTATAACATTTGCACTTATTATATTTTTTTAAAGTCCGCGTCTTTGTTCGTGTGCGAAATTTGCAAAGTAAATTTCTGTGCATTGTTATTTTTAAATAATATGAATTTCAGAGAACTTTCTTATTATTTAAAATATATTTGAAAAAAAATCAGACATTTAATGAAGTGAACCCAAAATGTTAGACAAAAAGTTTAACAAGGAAGATTCAGTACAAAAATGTCTGATTTTTTTATTTTATTGTTTTCTGAAAATATTCAACATCTTCAGAATCTAGATTATGTTTTACTTTTTGAAGTGCATTTGCAGATTTTACACAAAATTGTAGAATTTCACCAATATTATTGCTTTTCATTCGATTTTGTAATGAAATTAACGCTTCTTCTTTTTGTTCTTCAGGAATTGTAAATTTTATTAAGTCAGAAATAGTTGATGAATCTAACTTATAGCAACACTTATATAATGTTTCTAATTTTCTTTTTTCTGGAACATAGAACTGTATTATATCAGAAATTTGTTTGCATGTTAAACTGCTATATACCATATTTAAAACATCTGGTATCTTATCTGGTTCAGACTCACACACAATGTCAAATAAATCAACTTTATTTATTTCTTTTTCATATAATTTTAATGCACTAGATTTTCTATCTGCATCTAACACTTTTATTATATTTGCTTTTGAAGATTCATCTAATTTTAAATGATATGTATTTAAACAATCTAATCTATCATATAATGGTATATACTTTTTTATAATTTCTGAAAGTGCGAAAGAGTCGAATCTGTCTACACATTTCTTCAAAGCATATACTCTTTTGTCTGGTGGAATATTATTAAACAATTTATAAATATCATCTAAATCTAGTCTATTCTGAAATTTTTCCAAAACAGTAATTTTTCCATTGTAATCTAATTTTTTTAATGATAACTCTGCTAAATCATATGGCGTAATAAATTTTTGTGCTATTTCTATTCCTTCTATTCTTTTTTTCATAGGTAAATGTATAATTATATGAACTATAGAATCTGATGTCATATCAAAACAATATTTTCTTAAAATTTCTAAAACTTTTTCTGAATCTTTTTCTTTCAATGCTAATAAAACTATTTTTTCTGTTTCATAAGATTGCGCTGGTAATTTTTTAACTTTTGATTTCAAAAAAAAGTTTTTTATTATATTAAATAATCTCATTTTTTTGTACCTCATATAATATTTCAAAAATAGTATATCACTAAAATGGTGCAAAAAAATTACAATTCATTTACATTTGTATTACAATTAATATTTTATATTATTAATCTTTTTCTAAATACTTTTTTAGGAAAATTCCTGTTTGAGATTCTTGGTTTCTAGCAATTTGTTCTGGTGTACCAACAGCTATAATTCTTCCTCCAGCTTCTCCGCCTTCTGGTCCTAAATCAATGATATGGTCAGCTGTTTTTATTAAATCTAAATTATGTTCAATTACAATAATTGTATTTCCTGTATCTACAAGTCTTTGTAAAATATCAACCAATCTATGAACATCATCAATATGAAGTCCTGTAGTTGGTTCATCTAAAATATACAATGTTTTACCTGTTGCACGTTTTGAAAGCTCTGTTGCAAGTTTAACTCTTTGTGCTTCACCACCTGACAACGTTGTAGAAGGTTGTCCGAGTTTAATATATCCTAATCCAACATCATATAATGTTTGCATTTTAGTTTTTATTTTAGGAATATTTGCAAAAAATTCTAAAGCTTCTTCAACAGTCATATCCAAAACATCTGAAATGCTCTTACCTTTATATTTCACCTCTAATGTTTCTCTATTGTATCTTCTCCCATGACATACCTCACATGGAACATAAATATCAGGTAAGAAATTCATTTCGATTTTTATTATTCCGTCACCTTGGCAAGCTTCGCATCTTCCTCCAGAAACATTAAAACTGAATCTTCCTTTTTGATATCCACGCATTTTTGCTTCATTTGTATTTGCGAAAATATCTCTAACAGTATCAAAAACTCCTGTATATGTTGCAGGGTTTGATCTAGGTGTTCTTCCAATAGGAGATTGGTCAATATTAATAATTTTATCAATATTGTTAATTCCTTTTATTTTCTCACATTTTCCTGGTTTTACATTTGAACCGTTTAACTCTCTTGCTAAATAATTATATAAAACTTCATTTACCAATGTACTTTTACCAGAACCAGAAACACCTGTAACACAATTGAATACTCCTAATGGAAATTTGACATTTACATTTTTCAAATTATGTTCTGTAGCTCCTATTATTTCAATGCTTTTACCATTTGACTTTCTTCTTTTAGTTGGTACTGCAATTTTCTTTTTTCCACTTAAATATTGTCCTGTTATAGAACCTGGTATTAATTTTATTTCTTCTGCAGTTCCTTGAGCTACAACTTTTCCTCCATGAACACCTGCTCCTGGACCAATATCAATAATTTGATCTGCTGCATACATTGTATCTTCATCGTGTTCAACGACAAGAACAGTATTTCCTAAATCTCTTAGTTTTCTTAAAGTTGTTAATAACCTGTCATTATCTCTCTGATGTAGTCCTATACTAGGCTCATCGAGGATATATAAAACTCCTGTTAATCCAGAACCAATTTGTGTTGCAAGACGAATTCTCTGAGCTTCTCCACCAGATAATGTTCCAGCAGAACGAGATAAAGTCAAATATGATAATCCTACATCTATTAGGAACTGTAATCTTTTCGTTAATTCTTTGAATATTTGATCAGCAATCATTTTATCTTTTTTACTTAATTGTAAATTTTCTAAATATTTTTTAATCTCATTAATTGGCATATCTGTAAGTTCATTAATATTTTTATCACCAACTTTTACTGCTAATACTTCTTTTTTTAATCTAGCGCCATGGCATGTATTACAAGGCTTTTCGCTCATATATAATTCATAAAAAGCTCTCATTCCTTGAGATTTAGTATCTCTATATCTTCTTTCTAGTGTTGGAATAACACCTTCAAATGGACAACTGAATTTACGAACACCACTCGCAGATGTAAATTCGAAATCAATAACTTCATCTCCTGTTCCATATAATATTTTATCTAGGAAATCTCTAGGAAGCTTTTTTATTGGCTTTTTAATATCTACACCATAATGTCTTGCAATTGATTCAAAATACATTTTTGCCATTGTTTCTCCTTTTTTCATTGTACTTGAACCAAAAGCTTTAACTCCATCATACAAAGTTTTATTTTTGTCAGGAATAATCAAATCTTCATCCATTCTCATTAAATATCCTATTCCTGTACATTCTGGACACGCTCCTTGAGGATTATTGAAAGAAAACATTCTAGGTGATAATTCTTCAAAACTTATTCCACAATCAGGACAAGCATAGTTTTGACTATATATCCTTTCACCTTTTCCAATAGCATCTATTGTAACTAAATTATTTGCATATTTTAAAGCTGTCTCAACTGATTCTGTTAAACGATTTCTAATTTCTTCTTTAACAACAAGTCTATCAACAATAATATCTATGTTATGTTTTTTCTTTCTATCAATTTCAATGTCATCAGAAAGTTCATACATAGTTCCATCAACTCTGGCTCTAACAAAACCTTCTTTTTGAAAATCACTTAAAAGTTTAACATATTCACCTTTTTTCCCTCTGATAACAGGAGCTAAAACTTGAATTTTTGTTCCTGTAGGTAATTCTAAAATACTATCTACAATCTGATCTATTGATTGTTTTTCAATTTTTTTACCACACTTTGGGCAATATGGAACTCCTATTCTAGCATATAATAAACGTATAAAATCATAGATTTCTGTTACTGTTCCAACTGTTGAACGTGGATTTTTTGATGTCGTTTTTTGATCAATTGAAATAGCTGGAGAAAGTCCTTCAATACTTTCTACATCAGGCTTTTCCATTAATCCTAAAAATTGTCTAGCATATGAAGACAAACTTTCAACATATCTTCTTTGACCTTCGGCATATAATGTATCAAAAGCAAGAGATGATTTTCCAGAACCTGATAGCCCTGTTATTACAACTAATCTATCTCTTGGTATCTCTAAATTAACATTTTTTAAATTGTGTACTTTTGCTCCTTTTATAATAATAGAATCTTTCATTCTAATCCCTCCAAAATAATTTCTACACAGTTTAATATTTTATCATATTTATCTTATAATGTCATTACTTTTTGTATATATAAATTTATTTTTAAGTACTTCAAGTAGTTTTTTCAAATTTTTTACGACTTTGAGCTTTCATTTTTAATTGCCTTATGGATAAATTGGTGATATAATATTTTTCAGTTTATCGTATTTATTAGTTTACTTGAATAAGGAGGGATGATTTATGTCATACGTCAATGACTTAAGAAAACTCGTTGGACATGCTCCACTTCAGCTTCCTGGTACAGGAATTATTGTTTGGCGTCGGACAATTAATCAGAACATTGAAGTGCTCTTACAGTTACGGAAAGAAAATTTAGAACTTGGACTCCCTGGTGGAGCCTTAGAATTAAATGAGACTTTCAAAGAGTGTGCCATGCGAGAATTACTTGAAGAAACTGCTTTATGTTGTGAACCTCAACATCTCATACTTGAAAATGTATATGCAGGTCCCAAACATGTGACTGTATATCCTAATGGAGATATTGTTTATAACACAATTGTAGTTTTTAGTTTAAATTTAAAAAATACTAGAAGTGTTTTAAAAGACATTTCGGAAGAAACAGAAAGTTTAGAATGGTACTCTTTAACTACACTTTCACAGATGTTAAAAAATTCAAAAGAATCTTTTTTCCTTAGTAATATCCCAATAATTGAAGATATTATTAAAAATTTTAAGTAATGTATTATATACATAAAATATTTACATTTTATAAGTTTTATGTTATAATCAAAAAAGTTTCCAATTAAATAAGATTCTTTTTTAGAATCTACAATGAAACTTCAGAGAGGAGTTGCAAAAATAAGCGGAGGTATTCATCATGAAAAGAATAACTATTGACGACAGACTTGAATTTGCGGCTCAGAGCGGTGTATTTGAAATTTATTTATTTGTCTGGAATAATACTGCAAAAAGATTAGTCAAAGAAGGTTTAGCTTTGCAGACAACTCCAGTACAGAGCTCCCGGAAAGGCGAAAGTTATTATCGCATAAGTTGGGAAGATGCTACCGTAGAAAACATTCCAGAAGGTGCATTTGATTTTGACGCTCTTGTAACAGAATTAAAGAAAAAGAAAGTACCATTAACAAATGCGCAGTTATTATGGCTTATGGCCATAGAAGCAAACAGAAATTAAAAAAAAACTTGTAAACTAACTTCTCTCTGAATTAAGCACTACATTTGTAGTGCTTTTTATATTATAGAAAAAATTTCTAAACTTTCTATAATATAAAATTATCAATGCACAGATTTTATGTATAAATTAAAAAATAAACTTTAAATGAAGATTGAAATATTATTAACGCCCTCTTTTGCTCAATTAGTATTGTTTCATAATATTTTAATAAAAAATATGTTATAATATATATAAGATTTTTTAATCTTGTCACGGTGAATCACTAAGGAGGAATATACATGATAATTGAACTAGATTTACTGTCACTATGCGTAGTCACATTGCTCGTTATTATATCAATAGCTATCTTTTCTGTTATATCTTTTCTTCAAACGAGAAACTTCCATAAGGCAAAAAAACTTATCAGAAAAAGAGAACAGCATTTAAAAGATGAGCATAACATCGTTTCATATGATTGTTTAGATGATGAATTGACCGCTATAACTAGACGAGGAGACAATTTTGTTGAAGTAACTTCAGCAAAAAATCAAAAAAAAATTCGAGCTTTAGCAAAATCAAGAAAGATTTTGAAAAAGGGAATAAGCAATTCCGAAACGCTCTCAAAAGATGATCTAGAGAGAATAAAAGAACTTATAAAGTAAACAAATTTCACCGTGACTAAAGGAGGATAACAATTTATCCTCCTTTTTTAAATACACAAAAACTTTCAATACCAATTTCGAGAACGAACAAAATCAATGTTATTAATGTCCACTTTTGTTCTCAACAAATTTTTCTAATTCTTTAATCTTATCACGCAATTCAGCAGCCTTCTCAAATTCCATAGCCTGTGCACATTTAAGCATTTCATCAGTAAGTCTATTAATAATATCTTCAGGCGTTTCATTCTTATCAATTTGATATTC
>CAKPDW010000010.1 GCA_934149115.1 uncultured Clostridia bacterium | reverse complement strand
TTAAAGAAATTAAAGATTTTGCAGAAAAATATCCAATGATTTCTGGGATTCATGATATAATGGTTCATGATTATGGACCAGGAAGAAAGATTGTTTCTTTTCATGCAGAAGTTCCAGCAGATGCAGACATATGTAAAGCACATGATATTATAGATGAGCTAGAACAAGATATGTTAGAAAAATTCAAATGTATAACTACAATCCATATGGATCCAATTGTTGTGAATGATGAGAAGATTAGTAATACAAAAAAAGTAGTCGAAAGAATTGTTAGAGAGTATAACGAGGAATATTCTATTCATGATTTTAGAATGACAGACGGAGGAAAAAGAATAAATTTGATTTTTGACTTGGCTATACCAAGAAAAGATAACAGAGATCATGAATTAATAGAAAAAGAAATTACGGAAAAGATTAGAGAAGTTAATCAAAGTTATCGAGTTGTAATGAGAGTAGAGCATTTATTTGTATAAAAAACTTACGAAAAGGAAGAAAGTGATGGAAAACGAAGAAGAAAAAAGAGAAAAAGAATTAAAATATCTGTGTAGGCTATTTTGGATTTTCATGATTGGAAGTTTAGCAGGATTTTTATATGAAAATATTTTAGTACTGTTTCAAAAAGGGCATTTTGAACTTAGACAAGGATTGCTATATGGACCACTAATTCCAGTATATGGTATAGGAGCTGTTATATATGAAATAATAATTCCAAGAATGAAATCACATTTAAGTGCATTTTTTTATTCAATGTTATTAGGAGCATTTACAGAATATGTTTGTTCATATGTTCAAGAAGTTTTATTTGGAACAATCTCATGGGATTATCATTGGGTAACAATAAATCTAAATGGAAGAACTAGTATATTACATGCATTTTATTGGGGACTTGCAGGAGTAATTTTTTATGACATTATTCATCCTATGTTTGATAAGATAATGAGAAAACCTTTTAATAAAAAGAGTATTGCAGTCACTACTATTTGTTTTACACTTATATTGTTTGATGTATATCTTTCTTGGACAGCATGTTATAGACAAAAAGAACGTGTTTGTGGTATACCAGCAAAAAATAATATTGATAGATTTATGGATGAATATTATCCAGATAGTAGAATTGATAAAATATATACAAATAAAATTATTAAAATGAAAAACTAAATAATATAGGTAATAAAAGGAGGAAAATATATGAAGTGTCCAAAATGTAATAAGGAAATAGTTGATAATGCTAAATTCTGCTCAAAATGTGGAGTTAACATAGCAGAAGCACTAGAAGAAAAAGCAAAATTGGAAGAATTAAAAAAGAAAGAAGAAGAAAAGGTAGCAGAAAAAAAAGAAAATCAAGCTGAAGTAAAAAAAGTTGAGAAAAAGGTAACAGAAAAAGCTGAACCTAAAAAAGAAAGTAAATCAGAATTTAAAAAAGTTGAACCAAAAGAAAAAGAAGAAAAAAAGTCAACACAAAAAAGCCAACCTAAAAAAGAAAATAAATCAGAATTTAAAAAAGTTGAACCACAAATAAAAGAAAAGAAAAAGAAGAAAAAACATACAGGATTTAAAGTTATTCTAATATTAATTATATTATTAGTAATTGTATTTTTTGCTTCATATGGACTAGATAAAATAGGAGTTTTACCAGATTCAATTGTTGAAAAAATAAAACCAGCATTTGAAATTGTAGACGGTTGGTTTGGAATAGAAGAATCAAATGATACTGTTAGTGATAAAAAAGATGAGAAATCAATTATATTAAAAGAGGCAGATAAAGAACTTGTATATGATTATTATAATAAAAATATCTTTGATCATACATATAAAATTCCAGCAATCAATTTGTCATATGATAACGTAGAAAAGATTAATAAAGAAATAAAAGATAATGTAGAAAAAGATATAAAAGAGTTGGAAAGTAAAGATGCATTTCAAGAAGGTTTAATATCTAAAGTAGATTATAAATGGTATACAAACAAAAATATTTTATCATTAGTATACGTTGTTAATAAAAATAAAATTAATCAATACTATGTGTATAATATTGATGTATACACAGGTAAAAAGATTGAAAACAAAGAAATTTTAGAAGCTGAAAAATTGGACGAAGATGAATTTTCAGAAAAATGTTCTACAGCTGTAAAGAAATATTTTGAGAAAAACTTTAAAGGAGATTCTCTTATGAGAAGCAATTTTGGAACATTTTATGATAGAGCTCTAGAAGAATCAATGGGAAAAAGCAAATTTAAAGTTTCAAATACAAAAATATTTTTAGATGATGAAGGAGACATTAACTTAATTGCTGAATTGAATTTATTCGGAAGCACAAGTGTAAGTGTATTTATTGTTGACATAGAAGATTCAACTAAAAATGCAAATAAGATATTTGAAGATAATACAGTAAGCACACAAAGTAGTAATGAAATAATTGAAAATAGTACATCGAATACTACAAATAGTACAGACACAACAAATACTACAAATAATATGATTGATAATGCTATGATGAAAAATGCAACAAAACCAGTAATTGTAGATAATCAAATAAAACAATAATATGAAGTTTGGAGAACATTCCTATTATATAAAACTAGCCAGTTAGGATATATATCTTAATTGGCTTTAATTATATTCAAAATTCAAAATAGAAAAATACTGTAACTAAAATGAAATATTCAATTTGTTGTTATTATACAGAGTTAATGATATACTGGAAATGTATGGAGGCGAAATAATTGAAGAAAAACAAAAGAAGAAAAAAGAATAAAAACACAAAAATATTATTGGTAATAATTATAATAGTAATAGCAATAGCAATTTGGCTAACTATGCAAATAAAAAGATTGATGATTTTAAATCAAGAAGAAACAACTAATCAAATAAGTAATTCTGAAGAAGAACAAGCAGAAGAAAATAAAGATAACGAAATTATCACTTTTGATACATTTGTAGATAAAGTATATACAACTCAAGAGATTGAGAATGCGACAGCAACTCAAATTAACAATTGGTATAATGCAAATGATGATAAAAAAGTTGATTATGTAAGAGCCTTAGGAAATGCAGATAACGAAAACTCAGCAAATAACGTTGCATCATCAGTTTTTAAAAATACTAATCAGAGTATAGAATCATCAAAAGTTGTAGCTGAAACAGAATTATATTATGTAGTGGAAGTCAAATATGATTACATGAAACAAAATGTATCAAAAAGAAATACACAAAAAGTAATTGTATTCAAGAGTTTTTATTATAATGCATCTAATGAGAAATTCAATTTAGATGATATTCAAAATATAAAAATTATATTAGATTTAAAAAATTATGTTGAAAATTCTTCTAATGAAGGGAAAAGATATATACAATCATTTATAGAAAAAAATGGAAAAAAGTGTGAATACAATTTATATTACTTAAATGTTAATTATGGTCAAGAAGGAAAAAATGACACAGTAGATTTAATGAAAGAAACAGTAACTATAGATATTGCAACTGGAAAAATAGAAAACACACAAAGCCAAGCTATCAAAAATAATATAGGGGTAATATAAGAAAATGGATAAAATAGGTGAAAAAATAATAGATGGAAAATTTATTAGTTTAGATAAAGAACCAATCGAAAATTTAGAAAAACTTGCAAAAAAATTAGAAGAAAAAGAAGAAAGTGTAAAATATGATTTAGATGGAATAATAAATTCTATTATAAATGAATAATGAAGGTGATTTAATGAAAAGAAATATATATAATAATGCACAATCAGTCGGTAAATATGAAATGTATGGAGTGAAATTTCCTGGAAAAGAAATTTTTAAAAAAGAAAATTTTGAAAAAGAAAGCATTATAGGAAATAAAAAATTAAGGCAATTTGTTACAAAAGAAGGAATGATAACTAGTAGTGTTAGCTTTAAAAAGCCTAAAATAGGATTAACAGCTATTAATTATATGAAACAAAATTGTAATGAAAGCATAAATCCGTCACCAATTGAGACTTTGAAATCTACTTTAAGTATGGCTGAAAAGGTATTAGATGGTACAATTAGTTTAAAACTAGGTGAAAAATCTCAAGAAAAAGTTAATAGTAGAAAAGAAAAAGAGATGGAAAGATAGTAGGAGAAGTAAGATGAGTGTAGTAGCGGGAACATATGAATTAATTGATATATTAGGAGATTTATCAGAAATTGAATCAAACAAATTATTATTGTGGACTACGATTTATATAAGAAAATGTGAAGAAATAAAAATAAAAAAGATTCAGCAATTTAAGGAATATTTTGAGTCACAAATTTCATTTTATAAAAGAAGTTCTCAAAAATATAGTAAAATATATGATAATCTTTTGACAAGATATGAAAAGTGCTTAAATGATATTATAAAACAATACAATTTCTTTTATGAATACATTCAGAATGAATTAGTGTTTGCCCAAACTAATCAAAAGATTGCAATTGCAAATTTTATGATGAGTAAAAACGAATATACTAGAGCAATCCAGCTAGGTAATGTTAACCTAATGGACAAGGCATCAAGAAAAGTTTTTGCAACTGCTCAAAAAAAGTTGAATTATGATGTTGTGATTGAAGAATGTAATTTAAGATTAAAAAAATGTATGAAAGAATCATTTGAAAAATTAGAAAGAGTTTTCGATTTTTCTAATACAGGAATAGATAAAAAAAAGAAAAACTATTTTGAAAGATTCAAATATTTTTTTAAAATAACTTTTAGTGGAGAAAAATGTTTTAAAAATTATGTATTAGAAGGTGTAAAAAGAAAGATTAACGATATTGAAAGAGAATCAATTTCTATAAATTCAGATACGAAAATAAAAATGCTCGCATTTATCTCTCAAATGGAAAAAATTAGATTTGATATTAATTTAGTTTTTAATGAAACTTTAAATAAGAATTAGAGGTTGTTATTATAGAATTATGAAAAGAGGTATTTTAAAAATATTGGCTTGTATCGTATTTATTGTCATAGTTTGTATTTGTATTATTACTATGGCAGGATATGATAAATATAAAAAAGCAATTAATGAAGAAAGTTTAGATAAGAAAATTTCAGAAATAAAAGAACAAAGTAATTATTCAAAATTTGATGATGTTTCAGAAATTTATAAAAATGCAGTTATTGCAGTTGAAGATCATAGATTTTATAAACATTGTGGAATAGATGTATGGGCAATAATGAGAGCAATGGCCAGAAATATAAAATATATGCAACTACTAGAAGGCGGAAGTACGATAACACAACAATTAGCAAAAAACACATATTTTAGCCAAAACAAAGATATAACAAGAAAAGTTGCAGAAGGGTTTATGGCAATTAATTATGAGAGACATTTGTCAAAAAATGAGATTCTAGAATTATATATTAATACAAGTTATTTTGGAGATGGCTATTATAATGTAAAAGAAGCAAGTTTAGGTTATTTCGATAAATTGCCAAACCAATTAAATGACTTTGAAGCAACAATGCTCGCAGGAGTTCCAAATGCACCATCTGTATATGCACCAACTGTTAATTTTAAATTAGCATCTGAAAGACAGGTACAAGTATTAGATAAAATGGTTAAGTATAAATATATAACTGAAGAAAAAAGAGCAGAAATTTTAAAACAAACAGAATATTATAGAGAATATTTTCAAAAAAATAAAGACAGATATTAGTAATATTAGATATTATTAATATCTTTTTTTACGAAAAAATTCTCCAAACTATTAGTTAATCCTCAGCATTGTTACTAGATACTAAACAAAATTGAAAAAATAGTATATTTTTTTCCAGAAGTGTTGACAAATGGATATAATCAGAGTATACTATTTTACTAGAACGGTATACTAGTAGAAAAAAGAATTCACATATAGAAAATTAGGGGGAATTTAATGTGAAAAGAGAACAAATAATAGAAGCTGCTAGAGAATTATTCCATCAATTTGGTTTTAAAAAAGTCTCAATGGATGAAATTGCAACTAAAGCAGGAGTTACTAAAAAAACAATTTATATGTATTTTAAAAGCAAAGAAGAATTATTAAAATATTTTATTGAAGAAGAAATCAACAATATGAAAAAATTAGTAAAAGAAGTTGAAGATAAAAACTTAGACTTTTTTGAAACAGTAAATCAAGCTGTATATAAGATATTGCAATACAGAAAAAAGCAGGACTTTTTAAATATAATTGCAAGAGAAGCAGAATGGTTGAAAAATCCTATAGTTGTTGATAATTTAGCCTTAATAGACCAAAAAATCCAAGAATTTATAAAGCAAAAACTAGAAAATGCAAAAGAAAAAGGTGAAATATATTATCAAAACATAGATATTACAACATTTTTAATATACAAAATGTACATTGCATTGATTATTGAATGGAATGACAAAGATAGAAATCTAGATGAGCAAATGATTGCACAAAGTATTTCAGAAATTTTAAGAAAAGGATTAAGAAAGGATGTTTAATGATATGAAAAAAGAGAAAATTTTGTCAATTATCATTTTTGTGGTAATCTTATTAATACCACTAATTTACAGTTTCTTTTATTTGAAATCTTACTGGAATCCATATGGAAATTTAAGCGATATGAAAATTGCTGTAGTAAATTTGGATGAAGGAAAAGATGGAAATAATCAAGGAGCTGAATTTGTTAAAAGCTTAAAAGAAAGTGATACCTTCGAAATTCATGAAGTAAGTGAAGCAGAAGCGGAAGAAGGAATGAAAAAAGGAGATTACTATGCAACTATTAAAGTGCCAAATAATTTTACAGAATGTTTAAAAAGTGCATCATCTGAAGATAAGCAAATTGCTACTGTTACATACAGTCCAAATCAAGCGACAAATTATTTAGCAACACAAATAGTTAATAGTGCAGTAAAAACAATTCAATTAAATCTACAATCAAAAGTAGATAAAGAAATTATTGCAGAATTATCAGGTAAATTAAATGAAGTACCAAATAATCTACAAACAATCAGTGATGGAGCTGATACAATTTTAAACGGAGCAGAAAGTTTAGATTCAGGAATCAAACAAATTAGTGACGGAACAAATCAATTAAGTAACAGTTATTCTCAATTTAACACAGGTGTACAATCTGCATACTCAGGAAGTGAAACATTACAAAATGGAATAAACCAAGTTTCTAGTGGTGTTGGAACATTACAATCAGGAAGTCAAAAACTTGATAGCGCAGTTGACCAAATCAACAGTGGTATTGATAGTATGAGTGCTAACGGAGCAGAAAGTGTTACAGCACTTGCTACAGGGATTAACACATTAAACAATAATGCAAGTACACTAAATAATTATGCTACACAAGGAGCTAATTCATCAAAAAATTTAGCAACTGACGTAAATATTTATGTAGGTACTGTAAATGCAATGGAAACAGAATTACAAGGACTTTTAAATAAATCAACAGATTCAACAATCTCTGTTGAAGAAGTAAAAAAAGTATTAAATAAATATAATCCAACATTAAGTACAAAAGCCTCTATAGCAACAGCAAGCAAAAACTTAGCTCAAAATGATGCATATACTAGTGCATATGCAAGTGGCGTATATGGAGGAACAACCGAATTACTTTCAAAATCAGGTGGATTAACACAAATGTTCCAAGGTATACAAGGATTAAAATCAGCATTAGCTGAAGTAAAAAAAGGAACCGCATCATTGAAAAAAGGAACAGTAGCATTAGCTACAGGAACAAGTAATTTAGCAACAGGAAGCGCAAACCTAACAGCAGGATTAGAAAAATTAAATTCAAGTTCAAATCAAATTGATGGAGCAATAAAAACAATAAATACTGGAGTAAGTTCAGCATCAACAGGAAGTACACAATTAGTAAGTGGAGTTCAAACATTTAAGACATCAATAAACGAAGGTTTAGCAGAAACAAAAGAACAACTAAAATCATTAAACGGAATAGATGAATTTGGAGAAAAACCAATAAACTTTGAAACAAAAGAATATGGTAAAGTAGATTCTTATGGAATAGCATTTACACCATTATTCCTATGTATCGGACTTTGGGTTGGAGCATTAATGGCATATGTTATTTTATATTACGACCATGATGAAAGATTTGGAATTTTAGGAATGTCTAACAAAAACAAATTATTGCAAAATATTATATATATTGCCATAGGAGCAATCGAAGGATTAATAACAGGAATTTTATTAAAAGCAGGATTAGGATATACAGTTGAAAACATAGCTTTGTATTATGGCGTAAGTATCTTAATAGGAATAACATTTATGAGCATAATACAATTTTTAATCAGAAACTTTGGAGACATTGGTAAATTCTTAGCACTAATAATTTTAGTTTTACAATTAGCTGCAGCAGGAGGAACATTCCCAATCGAAACTATCGATAAAGGCTTCCAAGCAATTTCACCATACTTACCAATGACATATGCAATTAAACTATTAAGAGAAATCTTAGTACCAACAGCAACTAACTTTAAAGCAAACTACATCGGAATATTAATAGCAATAAGCGTAATATTATTTATAATAACAGAAATAGTTGATATTATAAAAAATAAAAAAGTTGTAGAAGATAAATAATTTTTTATACAATAATATAATTAAAACAAATTAGGAATAGAAATATTTCTAATTTGTTTTTTTGTATAAAAATTATAGAGAACGTTAGTTTTCTTGACAAGAAATAATTTTATGTGTAGGATAAAAAAAGAATTTGTAAAATAAAAGAAAATATAATATTTTTTTGGAGTGAGTAGAATGAAATACAAAGGAAGAAAAAAATTATTAACATTAGTAATTACACTAATCATACTTATACTAGGACACACAATAAATGTTTTTGCACTTTCTTCTGCAGAAATATTACAAAAACAGAAAGAACATGAACAAAATCAAAAAGCAATTACAGACGCAGAAAATCAGAAAAAAGAAATCAGAAGTCAAATGACAGATATACAAAAGCAAGTCGATGACTTAGACAATAAAATTTCAGATTATGAACGTGATATATATGACTTAAATTCACAAATAGAAGAAGTTTCAAAAAACATAAGCTTTGTTGAAGTAGAACTGCAAAAAACTCAAAAAGAGTTAGATGACAAAGAAGAATTACTAGAAAAAAGATTAGTTGCATCTTATAAAGCAGGTGAAACATCATATCTAGACGTTTTATTAAATTCAGACAGTTTAACATCTTTTTTATCATCATATTATTTAGTAGAACAAATTTCTGAAAATGATTCAAAATTAATTAATGCAGTAAAAGGAACTAAACAAGAAATTGAAAATTCCAAAAAACAATTAGAAGAAAATAAAGCATCCTTAGAAAGCATGAAACAAACTCAAGTAAACAAAAAAGCAGAACTAGATGCAACAAAACAAGAAAAACAAACAGCAATTACACAATTATCTGATGAAGATAAAGCAGTACAAGCAAAAATTGATGAAATGAGAAGCGAAGACACAAAGATACAAGAAGCAATAAAAAAAGCAGAGAAAGAAATAAATGAACAACCATCTAGTAGAGGAACAAGCGGAGGAAGAAGTTCATCTTCAAATCCAGGAGGATTTATATATCCTGTACCATCAGCATATAAAACAGTAACAAGTGGAATGTACTATAAAGAATCAAAAAGATACCATGGAGCATATGATTTTGGTTCAGGAGGAATCAATGGACAACCAGTTTATGCTGTAAAAGATGGAACTGTAATATATGTAGCAAATTTATCAGGAAGCTATGGTTCACATGTTATTATTAGACATAGTTCAGGACTATATACATTATATGCACATGGACAAGCTGGCTCAATATGTGTATCAGTTGGTCAAAAAGTTACACAAGGTCAACAAATCATGAGAGTAGGAAGTACAGGAAACTCATCAGGCCCACACTTACATTTTGAAGTTAGAACAGGGGCAGGAGGATATGGAGACAGAGTAAATCCAGGAAATTATTTACCATAGTGAATTAGTTTGACTTATCAAATAAATAATATTATAATGCAATTGGAATATGTATTTTAAATATATATTCCTTTTGTATTATAGAACACAAAATTCTCAAAAATATTCTCAAAACAATATATATGTTCTAGATGGAAAGGTAGGGGTTTTTAATGAATGAAAAAATGTTTGAAAATGTAAAAAACAAAAAAGGATTTATTGCAGCTTTAGATCAAAGTGGAGGAAGTAGTGCAAAAACTTTAAGAAAATATGGAATTGAAGATAATGAATATAGCTCAGATGAAGAAATGTTTGATTTAATTCATGAAATGAGAAAAAGAGTATTTACAAGCAAATCATTTACAAACGAACATATAATAGGAGCAATATTATTTGAAAAAACAATGCGTTCAAAAGTAGATAATGAATATACAGCAGATTATTTATGGAATAAAAAGCAAATTGTTTCATTTTTAAAAGTTGATAAAGGACTTGAAGATGAGAAAAATGGCGTAAAATTAATGAAAAATATACCAGGCCTTGTAGAAGAATTAAGAGAAGCAAAAGAAAAAAATGTATTTGGTACAAAAATGAGATCAGTAATTTATGAACCAAATGAAGAAGGAATAAAAGCAATTGTTGAACAACAATTTGAAATTGCAAAAATTATTTGTAATGAAGGATTAGTTCCAATCATAGAACCAGAAGTAGACATACATTCACCAGAGAAAGAAAAATGTGAAGAAATATTAAAAAAAGAAATAAAGAAAATATTAGATACTTGGAATAAAGATGATAAAATAATGTTTAAATTTACAATTCCAACAATACCTGATTTTTACTTAGATTTATATGATTATAAAAGTGTTGTTAGAATAGTAGCTTTATCAGGAGGATATGATATTACTGAAGCAGTAGAATTACTTACAAAAAATCATAAAATGATAGCAAGTTTCTCAAGAGCATTATTACAAGACTTGAATGTGCACCAAACACAAGAAGAATTCGATAAAAAATTAGAAGAAGCAATTTTAAAAATATATACAGCATCTATCAGCTAAAAATTTATATGATAAAAAAATAATATCATTACAATTTTTCTAAGGAATGGAATCAGTTGTTGAAATATTATGTAAATTATGGTAAAATATCAATGTAGTTTATTAATAACCTTCATATTAGGAAGTGCACCTATGTTGTTTTTAACATCAAAAAAATATTTAGGAGGGATTACAATGACTGATGCACAAAAATTTGAGCAAGAATGTATAGAATATTGCAAAAAACTTTTTATCTTTGAAATTGAACCTAAATTTTTGAAAAAGGCAATTCAAATACCGAACGATGGTATCCAGGTAAAATATTTATATTTTGAGGACATCCGGTATCCAATTATTTCAGGAACAAAATTAGACGCATGGGCTAAAGATAATCTTGGAACATACAATTATAAAAATGACTGTGTAGTTTTTGTAAATACAGACGGAAAAACCTATATAACACGAGGCTACAAGATTATTGAAAAACTTAAAGAAGCGGGGTTCAGACAAAAAGATACATTTGTCCCACTTTCAGAAGGAGAAAAAATTATCGATTTTTCTTTAGCAAAAAGATGGGAAAAACTAAAATAACACAAAAATATCCTTTGATAAATTCAAAGGATATTTTTAGATAAATACAGAAAAAGCACAGAAAGGATATCAATTAAATGGAAGATTTAAAAAAATATAAAACAATTTTAATCCAAGGAGCAATGGATATAGAAATAGAACATATAATAAAATCACTAAAAGATAAAAAGTTTAGAAAAATAAAAGAATATGAATTTTATGAAGGAACAATAAATAATAAAAAAGTTGTAGTATCAAAAACATATATAGGTTCTATTGATGCGACAATAGCAACAACAATTGGAATTATAGAATTTAATCCAACAATCGTTATAAACCAAGGAATAGCAGGAGGACACAGAAAACAATTACATACAGGAGATATAGTAATAGGAGAAAAGTGCTGTAATATAAATTCATATGATATGCCAATAAAAGAACAGCATAAAGGATCAAACCCATTTGAATGGGAACCAAATAAAAGAGCAAAAGACATAAAATATGCTAATAAAGGATTAGTAGCACTATTAGAAAAAAATATAAAAACAAATAAAAAAAATTCAGTCTATACAGGAGTTTTAGGCAGTGGAGACGTGTTCAATAGAGAATTTGACAGAATCACATGGATAACTGAAAAATTCGATAACCTATGCGAAGATATGGAAAGTATTGGAGTATATACAGTTTGCGAAAAATTCAAAATACCATGTGTTGGAGTTAGAATAATATCTAATAATGAATTATTAAAAGAAGAATTAAACGAAGAAAAAGCAATAGAATTACAACAAATACTAATAGATATAATAGAAGAACTCTAATAAAAAACTAAAAATTTAAAGGAAAAATATAGGGGATACTTTTTAGTATCCTCTATATTTTGAAAAGAATTTATTTCTTATTTAATTATGAACCCTTTTTTGTTTAAAGCTGAAAAATATTAGTTGAAACTTTGATAGAATTTTTTCTGTGCCAATTTTTCTTGTACGCCATTCAAAGCCTCACCAAATCTTTGGAAGTGAACGACCTCACGTTCCCTTAAAAATCTTAATGGATCTAATACATCAGGGTCATCAGCACACAAATCTATTAATTTTTCATATGTTGAGCGCGCCTTTTGTTCTAAATAGTCAACGAAAGTGCAACCGAAATAAGAAATGTTTATATTGAATGAAATGCTACATAAATAGGCATTACTACGAAATAGGTAATGTGTGAAAGAAATGGGATATTTTAACATATCATTCATAATTTTACACTATCTAAGATTGACATAAATTGACATAATTAAATTAAAGTGTTATAATAATGTAGTAAACATTAAGTAAGAGGCAAAAGGCTTATATGGAGTTGATTATTAATCAAATGTAAAAGGAGGAAATTATGATTAACTTTAATGAGTATAAAGAAGCATTGGAATATATTAAACGGTATTTTCTTTATGACTTAAAAGAACTTGAAATTGTTTCAGCGCAAATTTTTGGTTCTACTACTTATGATGGAGTCTTTGTTAGGGAAATTTCTGATATTGATATATGTATTTTTACACCAAAAATGTATACTATGGATTATCGGGATATTGTTCAGCTTATTATCAACAATACTAAAGGAGATTTTATAGATAAAAAGCCTTCAATTGTAGTTGATTATATAGCTGATCGGATTGAGTTTTACATCAATCATCCACAAATTGCAATAGATGTGACAGTTATGGCTCCAGAATTACCTAATAGCAATAATATGGAAGAAACTGTAGCTCATGATTCTGTTGATATGTTTTTAGGTGCTTTTTATCAATATGGTATTCCATTAATAGGTGAAGTACCAAGAAAGAAATTAGTAGAGGAAACTTTTTTTCCGTTCTATAGTGAAGATTTAAGGAAAAAACGTTTAGATATGCTTATTCCAAGGATAGAAAAATATAACAAGAGACTAGAAATTTTGATTGAACAAAAAAATTATGATATATTAGATCATATTTATAAATCAAGACTATATTTTCTTAAGTGGCTGTTTATTTATAAAAGAAAGTATCCTGTAAACTTACACAAACATTTAGATTACCAATTATCAACAATTTTATGCCTCCCAAAAAAAGAAAGGGAAAAACTCTTATTTATCGGAGAAGGTAACTTATTTAAATTAGCCTCTGATTATTTACAAGTTGTAAATAGTTATTTAAATGAGTATTGGAAAATATAAGCTCTATCAAAGTGTAGAATTAATTATTTATTTCTACACTTTGGCAATTATAAAAAATAAAAAGGAATTCTTAAATATGAATTATGATATTCTGTATCCAGATTATAATAGAAGTATATTATCTATAAGTTCTTCATTATTAAATAAATTTGATATCAGTTCAAATTACCCTACGCTAAAAGAATTAGATATATACCTAAAAAACGATTATAAAAATATTATATTTTTAATTTTAGATTGTTTAGGTACAAAAATTTTAAATAATAATTTGAGCAAAGATAGTATATTAAAAGAAAATTTTAAAACAAATGTTACTACAGTATTTCCAAGTACAACAGTAGCAGCTACAACAGCTTTTCATTCTGGAAGTTCACCTGTGGAAAATGGTTGGATTGGCTGGATGCCCTATTTTACAGAATATAATGATATTATAGAAATTTTTACCTCTAAGCAGTTTTATACAGGTAAAAAACTAGAAATATTAGACATTGGAAAAAGTATTTTAAATTACGAAACAATATATTCAAAAATAATTAATAAAAATCCATATATAATTTATAATAAAATATTTCCAAATTTCATACCAGAAGGAGCAAAGTCTATAGAAGAACTTTGTGAAAAAATATATGATAGCTGTAATAACCAAAACAAGTGTAATTTAATATCTTCATATTGGAATGAACCAGATCATACTATACATCATACTGGTACATATTCAAATGAAACAAAAGCAGTACTAGAAAACATAGATGGAAATATAAGGCAACTAGTTAATAAATTGGATAATTCGCTAATTATTATCTCGGCGGATCATGGTGCTGTAGACGTAGAAGAAATATATATAAATGAGTACAAAGGACTTGTAAATTGTTTAAAAATGCCACCATCTATAGAAACGAGATTTGTAACATTTTTTATAAAGAAAGGTAAAAAACAATTTTTTAAAATAAAATTTAACGAAATATTTGGAAACGATTTTATATTTTTGGAAAAAGATGAATTTTTATCATCAAATTTATTAGGAAAAGGAAGAAAACATTATAAAATAAATGAATATTTTGGAGATTTTATAGTTATTAGTAAATCTAATAAAACTATTAGATTTACTATGGACGGTAATAAATTTGAAAGGTTAATTGCAGATCATGGAGGATTAACAAAAGATGAAATGGAAGTACCAGTTATAATAATAGAAAAGGAGAAAAATAAATGAGTATTAATTTAAAAGAATATTTTGGAGATTATAAACAAAATAATGTAAATATATTAAATCAATACATATCTATGTTGGATAGTAAAGTAGGTAAGTATTATAATTTCGGAAAACCTTTTTTTAAAGGAGAATATAAATTAAGTTATAAAGAATATTTAAAAAAATGTAAATTAAATTATAATCCATTAACAGCAGAGGAAACTTTTGAATATATATCACCGTTATATCAAAACTTACCAAATTGGAATAACCCTGGAACCATGATAAATGTGATTCCACCAGTAAACTTAATTTCAATGGCAAGTATGAGCTTTACAGAACTATTTAACCCTAATTTTGCACAAGATACTTACTCTGGATTGTTGATTACATCTGAATTAGAGGTTGTAAAATATATATCGGATTTACTAAATTGGAATTGGGAAAAGAGCTTTGGAGTATTTACTTTTGGAGGAAAAGGATCAAACCTTTATGCAACTAAAATAGCATTAACAAAAGCTTGCTTAGAAACACAAGATTACGGCTGTGAACAAAATAAATATTTTATGATAACAAGTCAAAATGCTCATCCTTGTCACTATGAAGTTTGTAATTGGTTAGGAATTGGAAAAAATAATTGTATTGAGGCCAAATGTAATACAGACGGAAGAATAAATTTAGAAGAAACAGAAAAAATAATATGTGAGAATATTGAAAGTGGAAGAATATTTTTAGGATTTAATTTAAATGGTGGAAGTACAAATGAGCTTATCGTTGATCCGATAAAAGAAATTTCAGAAATTAATCAAAAAATAGTAAACAAATATAAATTAAACTATATTCCCCATATTCATGTTGATTCGGTATTAGGATGGATATATCTATTCTTCAATGAATATGATTATAATAATAATTACCTTGATATCCCAAAAGAGCATTTAAAAAAAATATTATCTTTAAATAAAAAAGTACAAGAATTTAAATATGCAGATTCTTTAGGTGTAGATTTTCACAAAACAGGATTTTGTCCATATGTATCAAGTCTATTTATTGTAAAAAATAGGAAAGATTTCTACAACCTTAATCCGAGTAAAGAAGTTTCCTTAGAAGATTTACATTATGGGAATTATAATCCATTTGAAACAACATTAGAATTAACACGACCTTCTAGTGGACCAATAACTGCGTTAACAACATTAAAATCCTTGGGAATAAGAGGTTTCCAAGAAATCATATCAAATATGTTTGTATCTACAGAAAAACTCAGAAAGATACTTTCAAAAAATGATAATATTTGTATACTAAATGAAGATACTGAGTGGTTAACAACATTATTTATATTAAAACCTGAAGAATACAAAAAAATAAAATTAGATGAAATTTTGAAATTAGAAGAACATGAAATAAAAAAAATAAGGGAATATAATATAAATTTTGCAAAATACATATTGGAAAAAGGAAAAAGCGGAGAAATATCATTTACATTTACTTCTTCAAGAAGTTATAAAATTCCAAATACTGATATAAAATTAGGAACATTAAAAGTGTATCCAATGTCTGTATTTTTAAATGACAATGAAGTTAGATGTTTATCAGAAGAAATATTTAATAGTATAGAAGATTATAAGAAAAATTTAATAAATATGGATTATACTAAGCTATCATCTATATCCGATAATATGGTATATAGAAATAGTAAATAAAAGGAGAAAATTATGAAACTCGTAATTATATTTGGTCCACATGCTGTAGGAAAAATGACAGTTGGACAAGAATTAGAAAAAATAACAGATTTAAAATTATTCCATAATCATATGACAATAGACATTGTCGCAGATTTATTTGAAAATATGCCACAAGAAAGACAAAGGTTGACAGAATTATTTAGAAATGAAATATTTCAATCTTTTTCAAAAAGTGATGAATATGGAATGATTTTCACATGTATGTGGGCATTAGAAAGAAAAGATGATTGGGAATATATAAATAACTTGGAGACCATGTTTAAAAGTAACGGAGCAGATGTTTATTATGTTGAGTTAGAAGCTGATTATGATATAAGACTTCAAAGAAATACCACAGAAAATAGACTTTTAAATAAACCTTCAAAAAGAAATATAGAAAAATCTGAAAGTTTATTTAGAGATATCGAAGCAAGACACAGATTAAATTCTTATCCGAATGAAATTCAGAAAGAAAATTATATAAAAATAAATAATACATATATAGATCCCCAAAGTGTGGCTAGATCAATAAAAGAAAGATTTAGATTACAAAGTAAAAATAAAAAAATACAAGAATGGAAGAAATTTTAGAAAGATAGATAATGAAATTCAAGCTGAAAAGATTTTTTGCGATGAAAAATTATCTAAAATTGTGAAAGCACTAACTTATAATGAGAAGTTAGTGCTTTCTTTGTATTATATTGAAAACAAGATAGGTATTGAAATTTCAGAAATATTGTTTTTAACTAAATCAGGTATTACAAGAAAAAGATTAAGAACATTAGAGAAAATAAGAAAAGAGTTTAAAAAAAGGGAGAAACATGATATTTAACAATTGTAATTTAACCGATGAAGATATATTGAAAATAATTAAAAAAATATGGGAATTTAATAAACAAATATAGTAGATTATATACCAATGGGTCAATAGATGAAGATTTAAAACAAGAAATAATTATAAAAATTTATATGGTATTAACTAAAAATAGAGAAAAATAATAAACTTATCACTTTTACCATTTTTTCGTTTAGGTCTTAATAAATGAAGTAGGTAGAAAAATGTTAAAAGAATTAAAAATATATTTAAAAGAAAGAGATAATTCATTGTAAGGAATCATGTTATTGGTTTTAAAAAGAAAATTCTAAAATTACAAAAAGAAAAAGCTTATTAAATTGCCGATGCCTTAAAGTGTGAGCAAAAAGTTAAGCAAAGAATGTGAGATTCTTATGAAAAAACAAAACGAGGATATTAGTAAAATGTACTTTGATAAAAAAATGAGACCTGTTGATATAGCAAAAAAATGAATATGACTAAAAGTGCAATAACACAGGTTTTGAAAAAAGACAATAGATATTTAAGAATAAAAGAAGAAAGAAAAAATGTTAATCAAAGAAAGCACGGGGAAAGGACAAAAGATTATATACGAGCAAAAATAAAAATGGCTCAATTCGAAAAGAGTGCAGATGAGCTAATTTTGAGAAATATGCACAATCAAGCAAGCCGAGAATTATCAAAAACTAAACGATTATCAAATATGGTGTATAGGAATTGGAATAAAAGTGCTTATTCTTATAATGCTAAAAAGAGTAGATTTGAATTTAAAGAAAATGAATTAGGTCGTAGTTTTGATGTACCTAAATACATTAAAGTGGAGGTATAATATATGGAAGAAAAGTATAATTTTAAACAAGTAATAGCATATGGGTGGTCGAATTTAGAAATTATTTAACATCAGCTAATAATGGAAGCACAAATGCTAAGCAGTTTTGGAGATTATTTATAGAACCATTAGAAAAAATACATAAAAAAGATGTTATAAAAATTGCTAATGTGTTGTTAGAAAGAAAGAGTACAAATAGTTAGTTGTTAGACTTTTAAAAATAACAAGATAATGATTATCAACCAAAAAAGATGATTAAAAATAATTATAGAATTTTTTGAAATATTCTACATATTCTTTAGTATGGAGGCTATGATGATGGAAAATACAAAACTGGAAAAAAAGGAGATATATGAAGTAGATAATAAAAAATATACTGTAATAACAAGAGTTTCAGAAAATTGTTTAAGTAAAGAAAGTTTAAAGAAATTACTTTGCAATTATGCAATAAGAGAACTACAAGAAAATGATTAAAATAAATGGACAATGCTACTTTTGACGGTATAATATCGATAGTAGCATTTTTTTCAATATAAACAATTTGTACGATTGGAGGCGTATTAATTGTGCAAAACAATAAGTTTAAAGTAGCTGGCTATTTAAGATTATCTGTTGAAGATGGAGATAAAGAAGTCAGTGATAGTATAATAAGTCAAAAAAATATCATAGAGGAAAGAATAAGAAATCTTGGAGATAAATTCAAGTTAGTAGACTTTTATATTGATGATGGATATACAGGTTTAAATACAGATAGACCAAATTTTCAAAGAATGTTAGATGATATAGAAAAGAAAAAAGTTAATTGCGTAATTACCAAAGATTTATCGAGATTAAGTAGAAATAATTTTGAGGCTAATTATTATATTGAAT
This sequence comes from uncultured Clostridia bacterium, assembly GCA_934149115.1. Classification (GTDB taxonomy): domain Bacteria; phylum Bacillota; class Clostridia; order TANB77; family CAG-508; genus UMGS1994. The sequence goes on along the minus strand of CAKPDW010000010.1, from coordinate 10,436 downwards.
TGTATTTTTTAGAAAGAGAAATAAGATATATTGCAATATTAGATAATGTTGATACATATTTAAAAAATTCCAATAATGATATGATTCAGTTTAAAACACTTATCAATGACTGGTATAGCAAAGATATATCTCGTAAAGTAAAAAGTGGAGTATGGGCAAGAAAAGAACAAGGATTATATGTTGCAGCAAAAGCTCCATACGGGTACATGAAGGATGAAAAAAACAAAAATCACTTAATAATAAATCCAGAAGAAGCACCAATAGTAAAGAGAATATTTCAAATGTATAATAGTGGTAATTCAATGGGAGAAATTGCTGAAAAGCTACAAAAAGAAAAAATATATTGCCCAAGTTATAATGGATTTCAAAAAAATAAAAAAGGGGAATATGGTTGGGAACGTTCAACAATTTCAAAAATGCTAAAAAATGAAATGTATTTAGGAAATACTGTATATGGAAAAGGAATTAATTTGAGTTATAAATCAAAAAAAGTAAAACCAATTCCTAGAAGTGAATGGAAGAAGTATGAAAATACCCATAAAGCAATAATTTCAAAGGAATTATTTGATAGTGTACAAAAAAGGATGAAATTAAACCAAAGAGCTAAATCACATACACATAATTGGATATTAAATGGAATTATCTATTGTAAAGAATGTGGAGAACCAATGCAATTAAAGGTGAAATATAGAAAAGATGGAAAAACGATTTCATTTATGAGGTTATATTGTTCAAGTAGTTTGCATAAAAAAGGATATTGCATTCGAAAATACAAAGGAATTGAATTACAGTCTGTAACTCAAATTGTTGTATCAAACTTAAATAAAAAAGTAAGCAATCTAATAAATTGTGAAGATATTACAGAATTACTTGAAAGATTATATAAAAATAGGGATATAAAAGCAATAAAAAGTGAATTGGAATTGAAGCAAAAGAAATTGGCAAAAGTTAATAAAATGATAACGTCTTTATATTCTGATTACAAAGGTGGAATACTCCAAGAATATGATTTTAATTCTATGTATAAGCAAGAATTAGAAAAAAGAGCAAGACTTAACGAAGAAATAAAAAAATTAAATAATAAAATAAATAATCAAACTGTTATTTCAGAATCTGACTATAAAAGAGTGGTGAAAAAAGTATCGGATGTGAAAAAGTGGTCTAAAGAACAAATTGCAGATATTATTGATAATGTTCAAGTAGATAATGAAGATAATATTTATATTAATTATAAATATGCTATTATGGAGATGGCATAATGAGAGAATATAAAGCAGCTATATATTTGAGATTATCGAAAGAAGATATTGAAAAAAACAATAGTATAGATATGCAAAGAGAGATAACAACCAAGTATGCAAAAGCTCACAATTATAAAATAGTAAATGAATATATTGATAATGGATATTCAGGAATACTAAATTCTAGACCAGAACTTGATAAAATGATTAGAGATATAACCTTAGGCAAGATAAATATGCTTATAGTAAAAGATATGAGCAGACTGACCAGAGATAAAAATTTAACCTCGTATTTTACAGATATATTTTTTCCAGATAATGATGTTAGATTCATTTCGGTTACAGAATATGTAGATACGGGAGAAAGATATGAAATTGATGATGCAGTTGCTTTAAGAGGAATTGTAAATCAAAGTTATTTGGAAGATATATCAAAAAAAATCAAAGCAGTTAAAACAAGTTTAAAAAAACAGGGAAAATTTATTGAAGCAAGTGTAGCTTATGGTTATAAAAAAGATAGCTTAGATAAAAGGAAAATAGTGATTGACGAAAGTGTTTCTTCTAATATTATAGAAATATTTGATTTATATATTAATGGAATAGGGCCAGTAGAAATTGCAAATAGATTTAATAAAAGAAAAATAAAAACACCATCCCAATATTTGAATTTAAAATATCAAGCTAAATATTGGACTAAGTCCATGATTGCAAGAATATTAGATAATCCAATATATTGTGGTAGACTTGTTATTAATAAATACTATAATGATTTTAAAATGAAAAAGAGGGTTGTTAGCAAGAAAGGAAACTATCAATATATTTCTAATACACATCAACCAATAATTGCTCCTAATATTTTTGATAAAGTACAAGAAATGAAAAAAGGACCAACAAAGGCTGACCAAAAAGAATATATATTCTTATTAAGAGATTTAGTGTATTGCAAAAATTGTGGTAGAAGGATGGAATATAAGAACAGCAATCCTATGAGAATTGATAAATATGGTAAAGTAACAGGAGCAAAGAACGAATTAGGATATTTTATATGTGCTGAACATTATAGACATCAAGATATATGCAATGAGTGGATTAAGATAAAAGAAAATATTTTGAATGAAATAGTTTTAAAACAAGTTTCTAACAAATTAAAAAAATTACAGTTGTATAAATATGCAAATGATGTTAAAGCATATAAAGAAATAATGGATCCAGAGGCAAGTGAGTGCAAGAAAATAAAAAATGAAATAACAAGAAGGGAAGCAGATTTTAAAATATTGTATTCTAAAAAAGTGGAAGAAATTATTTCAGAAGATGAGTTTGTTAGGGAATACAATTTATATAAACAAAGAGTTACTGAGTTAAAAGAAAAGTTAGACAGGTTAGAAGAAGGTAAAAAAAGTTATAATTCTAAAAATGATGTTGAAAAGCTAATTATAGAGTTTTCAGAAGCAAAAAAGTTTGATAATAAAATATTAAAAAAATTAGTAGAAAAAATAGAAATTGGTAAAGATGAAGAAGTTAATATAATATTAAAGGTGTAGATATACACCTATCATTTTTACTAAAAAATAGTTGCACTATTGAACCTTACTCAGATAAGTAAGATTTTAAGTGCAACCTTCAAGCAAAAAAGTCATAAAAAGCCTTAAAAATACTGAAATGAATAGTGCTTTTAAATAAAAAAGTATAAGATGTTGCACTAATAAGATTACTAATCCGCAGCCAAGTCCTCAGTAAGATCAGTCACAGGATCACTAGTTACTTGTAAAGTTGCAGCACTAAATGGAGTACCACTTGCAGCTTGAGGATAAGTTCCCCAACCATGATCAGTAAAATATGCTCCCAATCCAGCTTTTTCCAAGTCTTCAGGACATACACCATCAGTCAATTGATGAACCATACTACTCACCATTTCCAAATGAGCTAATTCCTCAGTTCCAATATCATTTAAAATAGCTTTTGATTTTTCATCAGGCATACTTATTCTTTGAGAGATATATCTTAATGCAGCACCAATTTCGCCATCAGGACCACCATATTGAGAAATTATAAACTTAGCAAGACGTGGATTAGTATTTTTTATTCTTACTGGATATTCTAATTTTTTCTGATATAACCACATTAAAAACTACCTCCTTTTTCCCAAGGCCAAGGCTGTTCTAACCAACGCCATTTATTACATGGACATTCTATTGATAATGGACCATATATTTTCTGATAATTATCAGTTAACATTCTTAATTTGTTAGCATTTTCATTGTGAAGACACAAAGCCCTTCTGTCATCAGGATTTATGTCTAAATATAAACCTAGTTCAATTACTGTAAAGTTTACAGCTCTAATTTCGTCTAATAATTCAGAACGAGTTTTTGGACAATTTCCTTCCATCATGAGTTACAGCCACCTCCAGTTGTATTAGAATTTTTTAAATAGTTTATTGTATCTAATGATTGATTTGGACAGTAAGGACTAACTAATTCAGGAAATATAGTACCCATTCTAAGCCCAATTTCTGGTGTATATACTTGATTCATTTGTTGATGTGGAACATAGCAATGTCCGTACATCCAATCTTGTGGAAATACAGAAGTGTTAGTAAATCCGCATGAACATGAATTATTATCACTATTATAATCATAGTTTGGTATCATATTACAAGATTCTTCGTACATTGTATTATTATTACAAGTAGTTTCTGTATTATCGTTTTGAGAATTGTTGCATGAACAACCACAATTTCTAAACATGTTTATTCCTCCTTTTTGTTATATTATAAAATATGATAAATGAATAAAAAAAGTGTACTAAACAATTACATGAATATGAAACATAAATGTAAAAAGTGTAATGAAAACGTAATTGTAATCACAAAACTTTATGATATAATTATTTTGAATTATTTATAGGAGTGATTATTATGGTGGATATAACAAAATTGGAAAACGCAGTCTATCAAACGTATATGGCTGTTACTGATATTTCATCTAGAAAGATTGAAGAAGAAGGAATTGATCAAATAAAAGCAGCTATTGAACATTATATGAGAAATGGCGATACTAAGTATTTTTCAAATTATAATGGAGAGCGAAACGAACTAGTAGAAAATGTTTCAAGAGATGATATGGCGGAATATTTTGCAGAAGCTCTATTCAATAATGCAAGTAGAAAAAAATCTGAAAATAAAATGGAACAAAGAGTTTATAGTAAACTTTATTTTGCTAGTTTTGATGAAAGACCAGAAGAACAAATTGAAAAAATAAAAAATTGTTTATTAGGGAAAACACCTTCGTACAATGGAATGGATAAAGATTCAATTTTACAAGTAGTTTCTGAACAATATACTAGAGATGTTATTCAAAAAAGAGAGATGGCTAGATTTGAATTAAATCGTAGCGTTCAAAAAAATGTCAATCCACAATATGGAATAAATAATTTGAATGTTAATATGCCAGTTGTTAATTATTGTAGAGAAGAAGTTTTAAGTGGAAAACAAATTCAAATTCAAAATGATATAGCTCATAGCGGACTTGGTCAAAGACCTAGGAGAGAGTATAATTTGAATGACGAAATGTATGTTGTTACTGATGTTGGACAAAAAAGAGATGACCAACAAGATTCTGTAGTTGTTTTATATCATCCAGACAACCCTAAATATAAAATGTTAGTTGTTGCTGATGGAATGGGAGGATCAGTTGATGGAAATAAAGCAAGCCAATTAATTGTACAACGTATGACAAAATGGTTTGAAGGAATACCAAAAGAATATATGCATTCAGATAATGAAGAACAACTTAAACTACAATGGTCAAAAGAGTTAAATGAGATTAACACAGAAATAAATAGTACATTTCCTCGCTCAGGTTCGACTTTTGTTGGAGCAATAGTAGGAGACAAAAATACAACAATAGCATCAGTAGGAGATTCAAGAGCATATGTTGTAGGAAAAGATAGAAATATATATCAAATGACATCTGATGATAATATGGAATACAAGTATTGGGAACAAGAGTGGAAAGAGTTTAAACAAAGTAAAGATGGGAAACCTTTAACTCAAGATGAAGTAGAAGAAATGCAAAAGCAAAAAGATAATTTAAGATTTATGAGATCATCTAATGTTATAACAGGATGCTTAGGAATGAACTATAGTGATGAATTAAATGTTCATTTTTCTGGAGTACCAAATGATAGATATGAAACTTTGATGTTATTTAGTGATGGAGTTACAGATTGTTTATCAGATAGTCAATTATATGCGATTACAAGAAATACAGATCCAAAGTATTTAGCAAAAGCTATAGTAAATAATGCGTTAACAAACGAATCATATAGACCAGACTTAGGAGATAATGCAGATTATCGTAGTCACATTTCTGCAGGTAAGGATAATACAACAGCAGCAGTATACAGAAATAATGGAGGAGAGGAGAGATAAAATGAAAAAAATAATGAAGATTATTGATGATGAAAATATTACTGAAAAATACGAGATTTTCTGTAGGTTTGATTCATCTATGACAAAAAAGTCTTATGTTGTATACACAAATAGAATGAATACTGAAGATGGAAAAACAGTCTTATACGCAGGAGCATATGAAAAAATTGATGATGATACATTAAAAGTTGACAAAAGATTAAGCTCAGAAGAAAATAAAATGATTACAAATTTAATAGAAAATACAATTAAATTTGCATGCAATTAAGTAAAACTCGGTAATTTATTTGCTGAGTTTTTTTAAAACTATTTCAAAAATTTAAAAAATGAGGTATAATAGTAAGGAAATGTAAAATTAGGAGAGAAAGATGCGAAAAAAGTGGGAATATAAAGAATTAGAAGAAAAAAAGATTAAAGAGATAGAAAAAAAATTTAATGTACCTGAATTACTTGCTACAGTACTTGTAAATAGAGGAATAGTTGATGAAGATGAAATTAGAGTATTTTTAAATCCAACCAGAAATGATTTCCATGATCCATATTTGATGCCAGACATGGAAATAGCTGTAGAAAGAATATTAAAAGCAATAAAAAATCAAGAAAAAGTTATTATATATGGAGATTATGATGTTGATGGAATCACAAGTATTACAGTTCTAAAAAAATTTTTGAAAACTTGTGGTCTAGAAGTAGATTATTATATCCCAAACAGATTGAATGAAGGATACGGACTAAATAAAAATGCAATAGATAAAATAAAAGAAGGTGGATACACATTAATTATTACAGTTGATTGTGGAATTTCTGCAATCGAAGAAATAACATATGCTAACGAATTAGGAATCGAAACAATTGTTACAGATCACCATGAACCACTAGACGAATTACCACCTGCTATTGCTGTAGTAGATTTAAAAAGAAAAGATAGTAATACATATCCATTTAAAAGTTTAGCTGGATGTGGAGTTGTATTTAAGGTAACTCAAGCTCTTGGCATGAAATTAGGAATGGAAGAAAAAGAATATTTAAAATATTTAGATATTGTATGTGTAGGTACAATTTCAGATATAGTACCATTAGTTGATGAAAATAGAGTTATTGCAAAATTAGGACTTAGATTAGTTGAAGTAACAAAAAATCCAGGACTAAAAGCCTTATTAAAAGCATCTGGATATAAGCAAGTTTACTCAAATACAATTTCATTCGGAATAGCACCTAGAATAAATGCATGTGGAAGAATGGGATATGAAGAAGAAGCATTAAAGTTATTCTTAACAGAAAATTTAGTAGAAGCTTCAAGAATAACTGAGAAATTAAACCAATATAATAGAGATAGACAAGAAATAGAAAAAAATATTTATGAAGAAGCAATAAAAATGATTGAAAAAGAGCCAGAAGAAAAAAGTGCAATTGTATTAGGAAGTGATAACTGGCATCATGGAGTTATTGGAATTGTTTCATCAAAAATTACAGAAATGTATTTCAAACCATCTGTACTAATTTGTTTTGAAGGAGAAGAAGGAAAAGGATCTGGTAGAAGTATACCAGGGTTTGATTTACATGAAGCACTCGTAAAACATTCTGAATATTTGGAAAAATATGGTGGACACGAGATGGCTGTAGGACTTAGTTTAAAAAGAGAAAATTTTGATAAATTTAAAAAAGCTTTTGAAAATTATGTGACCGAAAAAGATATTAGTGATATAGTTCCAATAATTGATATTGATAAACAAATAGAATTGAAAGATGTAGATTATCAAGTTGTTAAACAATTAGACTTATTAGAACCATTTGGAGAAGCAAATAGACGACCAGTATTTGTATACAAAAATTTAAAAATAGATTCAATTAGAGCATTATCAGACGGAAAACATTTAAAATTAACTTTAAAAGACGGAAATGCAATTGTCAATGCAATTGGTTTTAATTTAGGACATTTATCAAAAGAATATATGATTGGTGATAAAATTGATGTAGCTGGGACTTTAGAATTGAATTCATTTAATGGTAGAGAAACGGTTCAAATTAATGTAAAAGATATTATGAAATCAGTATAAAATGTACATTTGAAGGGGGAATGAGATTAGTTATGAAAAATGATTCTATAAACAGATCTATTGATGAGGTAATTAAATTAGCAAAAGAAAAAAACAGAAAAGTTGATGCAAAAAAGATAACCAAAGCTTACAATTATGCTGTTGGAAAACATGGTGACCAAAAAAGAAAATCTGGAGAACCATATATAATACATCCACTTCAAGTAGCTTATATTTTAGCTGGATTAGAATTGGATACAGACACAATATGTGCAGCATTGCTACACGACGTTGTTGAAGATACTGATGCAACAAATGAAGACTTAATAAGAGAATTCGGAGAACCAGTTGCTGAAATGGTAGATGGAGTTACTAAATTAGGAAAATTACAATATACAACAAAAGAAGAACAACAAGTTGAAGATTACAGAAAAATGTTTTTAGCAATGGGAAAAGATATTAGAGTTATTCTAATAAAGCTTGCAGATAGACTTCATAATATGAGAACTTTAAAATTTTTAAGCAGAGATAGACAAATAGCAAATGCCAGAGAAACAATGGATTTATACGCACCATTAGCAAATCGTTTAGGTATATATTCTTTGAAATGGGAACTTGAAGATTTATCTTTTAAATATTTATATCCAGACGAATATCATGAAATTGTAAAAGGTCTTGATAAGAAAAGAGAAGAAAGACTTGCATTTATAGATAATATAATGGAAGAAATCAGAGTTGAATTAAAAAATGCAAAAATAACAGCAGAAGTTACAGGGAGAGCAAAACACATTTATAGTATATATAGAAAAATGCAAAGAGATAATTCAACACTAGATCAAGTATATGATTTATTTGCTCTTAGAATTTTAGTTAATTCAGTTAGAGATTGTTATGCTGTATTAGGTATAGTACATGATTTATATAATCCAATGCCAGGAAGGTTTAAAGATTACATATCTGTACCTAAGAAAAATATGTATCAATCAATACATACAACATTAATAGGACCAAAAGGAACACCTTTTGAAGTACAAATTAGAACATGGGATATGCATAGAGTAGCTGAATTCGGTATTGCTGCTCATTGGGCATATAAAGAACAAAGTTATAAAGGAAAGAAAAAAGCAGTTGTAGTAAAAGAAGATAAATTAGCATGGTTACGTGAAACACTAGAATGGCAAAAGAATACTGAAAATCCAGATGAATTTTTAAATACACTAAAAAAAGAATTATTTGAAGACGAAGTACACGTATTCACACCAAAAGGAGATATAAAAGTTTTACCACGAGGAAGCACGCCAATTGATTTAGCATATGCAATCCATGAACAAGTCGGACATAGAATGATAGGTGCAAAAATTAATAGTAAAATGATGCCAATAATTACAAAATTAAAAAATGGAGATATAGTTGAAATCATAACATCTGATTCTGCCAAAGGACCTAGTAGAGATTGGCTAAAATTTGTGAAAAGTAGTGGTGCAAAAACAAAAATTCAGCAATGGTTTAAAAAAGCACAAAGAGAAGAAAATATTGAAAAAGGTAAAGAGATTTTAGAAAAAGACATAAAAAAATTAGGAATGAAACACAGTGATTTATTTAAGCCAGAATGGGTACAAATAGCTTTAGATAGATATAAATATGCTTCAACAGATGATATGTATGCAAGTATTGGATTTGGAGCTATTTCAGCAACAAAAATAATAGCTAGATTGTTAGAAGAATATAGAAAAGAACATAAAGAAGAAATTTTAGAAGAAACAATATCAGAACTTGCTACTAAAAAAACATTTACAAGACCATCAAAAACAGGTGTTATTGTTGAAGGAATCGATAATTGTTTAGTAAAACTTTCTAAGTGTTGTAATCCACTTCCTGGAGATCAAATCGTTGGATATGTTACTAAAGGAAGGGGAGTGTCTGTTCATAGAGCAGATTGCGTTAATGTTAAGGATTTGCTTTCTGATGAAGGAAGAATGATTGATGTTTATTGGGCTGATGAGGTTAAGACTAATTATAGTGTTGAGATTACGGTGTATGCTAATGATAGACAGGGATTGCTTGCTGATGTTATTAAGGAGGTTACTGGTGCTAAGTTTAATATTCTTGCTGTGAATACTAAGACTACTAAGGAGAGAATTGCTATTATTGATTTGACTGTTGAGCTTGAGAATTTGATGGAGTTGAAGAAGTTGATTAGGACGTTGAGGAAGGTTGATAGTGTTTATGATGTTAAACGTAACAAATAGATATGTTTGAAAGATAATCATCATTTTGCGTTGTTACATATCGGTTTTAATTCCTGCGACGTACCTATGTACGCCTCGGAATATAAACCCTCATGTGCCTAGCAAAATAATAATTCTATTTCAAACGGAAGGAAAAGAGAAAAGTTCACGTGCACGATTAATCTTTTTTATGCCAAAAAGATAATCATCATTTTGCGTTGTTACATATCGGTTTTAATTCCTGCGACGTACCCACGTACGCCTCGGAATATAAACCCTCATGTGCCTAGCAAAATAATAATTCTATTTCAAACGGCAAGAAAGAGAAAAGTTAATGTGCACTAATAATACTTTTTGTGATAAAAGATAATCATCATTTTGCGTTGTTACATATCGGTTTTAATTCCTGCGACGTACCTATATACGCCTCGGAATATAAACCCTCATGTGCCTAGCAAAATAATAATTCTATTTCAAACGGAAGGAAAAGAGAAAAGTT
>CAKPDW010000009.1 GCA_934149115.1 uncultured Clostridia bacterium | reverse complement strand
TTGTGACCTTCACCAGGAATATAAGATGTTACTTCATAACCATTTGAAAGTCTAACTCTGGCAACTTTTCTTAAAGCAGAGTTTGGCTTCTTTGGAGTAACTGTCTTAACAACTGTACAAACACCTCTTTTTTGTGGTGATCTGTTGTTTGTAGCTCTATTTTTCTTTGAGTTATAACCTTTTTGTAAAGCTGGAGCTGTTGATTTAGCTTTAGTTGTTTGTCTTCCTTTTCTTACTAGTTGATTAATTGTTGGCATATTTTATTTTTCACCTCCATATTTTAAAATAAATATACGCTAATATATAATTTTCCTTATACATTAGCGTATATCATTTTATCATTTTAATTTCCTAAAGTCAATGTTTTTCTGAATTTTTCCTTATTTTCCACACATTAGTTATAATTAATCATAAGTTTCAAAAAAATTCATAAAATTTATATACCTTATTAATTTATAACTATGGCAATATTTTCCTCATAGTTTCTATTGATCTTTCAGACAATTTCTTATATCTTTCTTGCTTATCCCTAATTCTCTCAGGCAATTTCGGTAAAATGCCAAAATTAGCATTCATAGGTTGAAATTTTTCATTTGGAGTTGAAATATAATCAGTTAAAGCCCCTATCATAGTTTCAACAGGGAAAACAAGTTTCTCTTTTCCTAAAACATAATTCACTGCGTTAATTCCAGCAAGTAAACCAGAAGCAATAGACTCAACATATCCCTCAACACCAGTAATTTGACCAGCAAAAAACACATTCTTATGATTCTTCATTTGATAATTATTATCAAGTACCTTAGTAGAATTAATATACGTATTCCTATGCATTACACCATACTTAACAAACTCTGCATTTTTTAAACCAGGAATCATAGAAAAAACTCTCTTTTGCTCTCCAAATTTCAAATTAGTTTGAAAACCTACCATATTAAATAATGTACCAACAGAATTATCTTGTCTTAATTGAACCAAAGCATATGGGCGTTTTCCAGTTCTAGGATCATCAAATCCAACAGGTTTTAAAGGTCCATATCTAAGAGTATCAATTCCTCTTTTAGCCATAACTTCAACTGGCATACACCCCTCGAATATTTCTCTTTTTTCAAAAGAATGTAACTCAACAACCTCTGCATTAACAAGTTCATTCCAAAAACTCTCATATTCATCTTTATTCATTGGCAAATTAATATAATCTGCATCACCTTTTCCATATCTATCACCAATAAAAGCAATATTCATATCAATTGAACTTTTCTCAATAATTGGAGCAGCAGCATCATAAAAATGCAATTCATTATTTCCAACCATTTCAGAAATTTTTTCGAATAATATATCAGAAGTTAGAGGTCCAGTCGCAATAACAGTTATTTCATCATCAGGTATATCTATAACTTCTTTTTTTATTACTTCAATATTTTCTGAATTTTCTATATACTCTGTAACTTTTCTAGAAAAAACATCTCTGTCAACAGCCAAAGCTTGTCCAGCAGGTACACTATTCTCATCAGCAATCCTTATTAGCAACGAATCCATCATTCTAAGTTCTTGTTTTAGTAAGCCACAAGCATTAGTAAGTAAATTTGATTTAAAAGAATTGCTACAAACAATTTCTGCAAAATCAGAATTTGAATGAGCAGGTGAATATTTAATTGGTTTCATTTCATATAATTTAACTTTTATTCCTCTTTTAGAAATTTGATAGGCAGTCTCGCAACCAGCAAGACCGCCTCCTATAACATTTATAAAGTCTTTCATAATTTAACCTCTATTCTCTTGATCCATCATGTTTATGTACTTCATTTCCATTATTCTCTCTTTTATTTTCATTTTGAGGATACAAATCTCTCGGACCTTTTTGGACTATTTTATCCATTTCTTCTCTTAGCTTTAACTTTTCATCCAAATCATTATAAATATCCTCTAAGCTTCTTCTCTCACCTCTTGAAAATCTTCCAGATGTAGTTTTTATTCCTTCATCTTTTGCCATATCTAAGATTTGCTTAGTAGATTCATATATAATAACATTAGCCATTGGTTTATTTAAGACTTCTGGAATATTATTTTCTTCCATATATTCACCTGCTAATTCTTCTTCAATTTGTTCATCTCTTTCAAATCTATCTTTTGCCTCATCCAATTTTTCACCAATAATATCCATCATTAAGCTATCCTCTGGCATATCTTGAGCTTGTTCACTTAGCCACTTCATATCTTCAGCAGTCATATCTTCTACCGTTTTCTCATCTAAGCTTTCCACAGGCACTTTAGCAGGATTCAACGCAACTGGCGTAGAAGATGTAACTAATGCATCTTCAATATTGTCACACCAATTTGCTAATACACTATCATCTTTCAAAAAGCTTCTAATTTTCTTAACAATGTTTAGCAAAACTCCTTTTATAGGACCAATCTTATATCCGACCTCATTTTTATTTTCTTTTTCTTCTTTTTCCTTAGTATCTTTTTCCTCTGGTTTAATTTCATCAGGTTCTTGTTCTTCATTAGACTGTTGCTCAGGCTCACCTGGTCTTGGTTGAGCATCATAAAAATTATCCAATTCAGATAATTCTGTTTCAAGTGCTGCTCTCCTATTGCTCAATTCTTCTAATTCACTTTGTAATTCACTTTTTTCTTGATCTGAAATACTACTAGGATTTAACTTTGCCTGTATAGCTCTGATTCTATCATTTACATTTGAAATTTTACCATTCAACTCGAATATACGATTTGCTCTTTCTTGTCTCTCTTCTTCTGAAAACATTTCACTTTTTATTTTGGGTTGTTCTTCTCTTGGTATTTCTCTTGTAAGAACTTCTGATTCTTCATCTATTACTGGTTCTTGATTCTCATTTTCTTCAACAAATTCTCTAACAACAGTTTCAACTGGTTTTGTTCCTTGATTATTTTCAAGTTCATTATTTGGAATAAAATTAACTTTTAAATCCCAATCATCTTCTTTTTTTTCTGAGCTCTGTTTATCAGGAAGTGTAAATGTAACACCTGCAAATAACCCATCATCTTCTTTTTTTTCTGAGTTCTGTTCATCTGGTTCAGTCATAACACTCACATTTGATTCTTCCTTATTAAAAACTTCTGCAGGTGCTTCTTCTGTTGGAACTTCCTCATATTCTTCTTGCTCTGGAGTTTCTTCCTTTTCTTCTATCTCAGGAACATCTTCCTTTTCTTCCTCTAGAACCTCTTCTTCTGGAACTTTTTCAGGTTCATCGCTTGCTTTCTCCTCTTGCAATTCCTTATATATCTCCTCAAACTCCTTTTGTAGCTTTGCTCTCTCAAATTCAAGTTGTGTTCTTTTTATAGAACTTGCATCATTATGTTCGTTCAAATCTTTTTGTTCATTCATTATTTCAATCATTCTATTTTTTATTTCTTCTATTCTTTTATTTTCTTCCATATACAATCCTCCTTATGGACATATTACAATATTTATTTTAGCACATATTAGCAGTTTTTTCAAGTTTTATGTCAACTTTAGGCAAGTATCTAAAGAAAGTAAAATCATATTTTTTAAAGATTTTTGTCTTTTCTCTGCAGACAATGATTCCTTCTTCTTTATTGAATCCACAACAGTAAGCAAACATGCCGCTTTTTTTCCAAGCATTTTAGCAGTATAAAACAATGCAAAAGATTCCATCTCAGCACCCACAATATTTTTTTCAGCCGGAAACTCATTAATAACAGAATCCACATCCTCAATATAAGGATCAAAACATTCCGTACAAGCCATATTTTCTTTTCTTATTTTAACACCAATTTCTAAGGCAGTTTCTTCTATTTTCTTATTCAACTCATCATCAGCCTCTACAAATTTAACGTCCTTATTATTGTAATTTCTTGCAAAATTTCCAAGAGTATAACTTCCATTTACTAAAATAGTATCCAATAAATCAATCCCATCAACATACACACCACAAGAACCAACTCTTATAATTGTTTCAACACCATAAAATTTATAAAGTTCATAGCAATAAATTCCCATACTTGGCATTCCCATACCAGAAGCCATAACAGTAATCTTTTTACCCTTATACATACCTGTATAAGCAAAAATATTTCTAACAGAATTAACTAACTTAAAATCCTCCAAAAAATTTTCAGCAATATACTTTGCTCTCAACGGATCACCTGGCATAATAACAACCTTAGCAATCTCGCCAACTTTTGCTTCATTATGTGCAGTCATATATCATTCTCCTTTTTTATCTAATAATACAAAATTATTATACAAGTAAAACCTCTCCTTTACAACCCCCTAAAAGAAAATTTTCAAAAAACAACTTGTTTCAGTTTGACTTTTATCATTTTATCTGCAATATTTTATATAAGAACAAAAGTAGACATTAACAATATTTGCACTTATTATAATATTTTTAAGTTCACATTTTTGTTCAGTATAAATTTTGTTTTACACATTTCTGTGCATTGTTATTTTTAATATACGTGGAAATTTGGAATTTTTTCTAGCATATTAAAAAACCTTTTCTTTTATAAATTAATATTTTCATAAATATTAATCTATAAATAAGAAAAGGTTTTATTTCGATAATATTTCCTATGTAGTATTAACTAATATGTTATTTTTGTTTCTCGTATATTATCACATTACGCACTTTTAATCTCTAATCTTAGCTTGTCTGCAATCATAGCTATGAACTCTGAATTAGTTGGTTTGCCTTTGCTTGCATTAACTGTATATCCAAATATACTTTCAGTAGCTTCTATTTTTCCCCTACTCCAAGCTACTTCAATAGCATGTCTAATTGCTCTTTCTACTCTACTTGAAGTTGTCTTATACTTATGAGCAATTTCTGGATATAACTGTTTTGTAATTTGATTAATCATATCAATATCATCCACAACCATCATTATAGCTTCTCTTAAATATTGGTATCCTTTTATATGTGCTGGAACACCTACTTCATGGATAATATTAGTAACTAGTGCTTCTAAATTTTCTTCTTTCTTTTCTGTTTTCGCTATTTTAATATAATCTGTTTTTGTTTCTCTGACTGCAAAGTTTGAACATCTCTCCGGCTCTTGGTAATTTTTTAACTCCTCTATTCTTTTAATTAATACTTCAATATCGAAAGGTTTTACAACATAGTACTGTGCGCCTAAGCTGATAGCTTGTTTTGTAACTTTATCCTGCCCCACTGCAGAAATCATTACACAAAATGGATATTTGTCTAAGTTAATGCTATTTAGTTTTTCTAATACGCCTATTCCATCTAGATGTGGCATAATAACATCTAGTAAAGCGACATCAGGTTTGCATTCTACTATTTTTTCAAATGCTTCATTTCCGTCTCTTGCAATAGCTACGACCTCCATATTCTCTTTTTGATCAAAATATTTCTTTAATGTTGTTGCAAATTCAATATTATCATCTGCAATAAGAACTGTAATTTTTTCTTTCACCTTTTTCTCCTTTCAAAATTAAATATTATTCTAAGAATACTCATCGTCATGTATCAGTTTTTTTCGCAAAAAAAACTGTAAAATATTTACAGTTTAATTATAAAGGTTTTTCATGCATTTTTCAAGAGTTTTGTTCGATTTTTCTATTTTTTTCCATAAAAGCATTTCTATAATTTACTTTATTCAAAATAAAAACTTAAAATTTTCATTTTTTAGTTTTTATTCTACTTTATACGTCATTCTAAAAAATTGTATTTTCTATAACTTTACCTATGTCAAAAATTTATGAAATAAATTTTTTTCCTAATATTTTTGAATTTTTTAATGTTATTCTATCAGAAATTTTGTCATTAAGAATTTTTAAAACATTTTCCTCTTTTCCTTGCACAATAACTTTTATTTTTTCGGCATATTCCAAGTTTATAATATTAATATTTCTATTTTTCATTATATATTTCAGTTCTTCTAATTCCTTATATTCAACAAAAAATTCAGCTTCTAATCCCATTTCCTGCATAACAATATTCGCATTTTCCAAAGCTGTTGTCGTAGCTAAAGAATATGCTCTAACTAATCCACCTGTTCCAAGTAAAATTCCTCCAAAGTACCTAGTAACAACAACTAAAACATTAGACAAATTCCTTCCATTAACTATATTAAGCATCGGTACTCCTGCTGTTCCAGAAGGCTCTCCATCATCACTAGCCTTAAATACATTTTCCTCAAATACCTT
The DNA here is from genome assembly GCA_934149115.1 of uncultured Clostridia bacterium. Taxonomy (GTDB): domain Bacteria; phylum Bacillota; class Clostridia; order TANB77; family CAG-508; genus UMGS1994. The sequence goes on along the minus strand of CAKPDW010000009.1, from coordinate 24,679 downwards.
ATAAACATAACAATTATGTCTAGCATCATGATATTTTTTTCTAATCATATTTAATTTTTCTTCAGCCTCCTTAACTGATTCAACGTGAAAAATATTACAAATAAATTTAGATTTCTTTTCCGTAATCTCAGCTTTGCATTCGTTTTTTATTGTATAAAACATATTATCTCCATTTTTCTATACTAATTTTTTCCTGATGTAAATCCTGTCGAATACGCAATTTGTAAATTAAATCCTCCTGTATAAGCATCAACATCAATTATTTCTCCTGCAAAGTATAATCCAGAAACTAGCTTTGATTCCATTGTTTTAGGATTAATTTCTTTAACATTAACACCTCCAGCAGTAACAATCGCTTCTTCAACAGGTCTAAATCCATCAATTCTTACTTCAAAATCTTTTAGCAATTTAACTAGATTTAATCTCTCCTCTCTAGTAATTTCATTAACATGTTTTTCTGGATTTATTTTAGATTTATCTATAATTACATCAATCATTTTTCTCGGCAACAATTTATCTAAAGAATTTTTAAATTGTTTATTTTTTACTTCAGTAAAATCTCTTAAAACACGAGCGTCTAACTGTTCAAAAGAAAGTGCAGGTTTTAAATCTATTTTTAAAATAATCTTTTTATCTGCAATTTTCTTATCAATTTCCTTATATCTTAGTAAATGTGCAGAACCACTTAATATTGTTGGACCACTAACTCCAAAATGAGTAAATAACATTTCTCCAAAATCTGAATATATCTTTTTATCTTTCTCAATATCATATAAAACAATTCCAACATTTCTAAGACTTAAACCTTGCATCTTAGAACAAACTGATTTTTCAGCTATCAAAGGTACCAAAGATCCTCTGACATTTTTAATCGTATGTCCAACTTTTTCTGCAATCTTGTACCCATCACCGGTTGAACCTGTTAAAGGATAACTTTTTCCTCCAGTGGCTAAAATTACTTTATCAGCACATACACTACCACCTTCAAAATTAACTCTTTTAACAGAACCATTTTCTACTTCAATCCCTGTAACTTTTGTATTCAATTTTACTTGAACTCCTGCATTTCTTGTCGCTTTTTCCAATGCAAATCTAACATCTTCTGCTCGATCACTTACAGGAAAAATTCTATTTCCACGTTCTTCTTTTACATTAACTCCCTCTTTTTTCAATAGTTCAATAATATCTGTGTTATTAAAATTCTCAAACGCACTATATAAAAATCTACCATTTCCAGGGACATTATTAATAAAATCATTTATTTCCAAACTGCTTGTAATATTGCACCTTCCCTTCCCTGTAATCAAAATCTTTTTTCCTAATATATTATTTTTTTCTAACAATATAACTTTGTTTCCTTCTTGAGCAGAGCTTATGCTAGCCAACATACCAGCAGGTCCACCACCAATAACTACAACATTCATTAAGAAAATCCTTTCAAAATTTATTTTTCTAATTCTTGAACTGCTCTCATTACACCAATCTTACCATATTCATAAGTAAGTCCACCTTGTTGAAAAGCAATATATGGACTACGAATCGGAGCATCACAACTAAGTTCTATTGAAGAACCTTGAGTAAAACTACCACTAGCCATAATAACTTTATCTGTGTATCCAGGCATATCCCAAGGCATTGGAACAGACTCAGAATCAATAGCACATCCTTTTTGAATTCCCTGAACATACTTTATTAATTTTTCTTCATCATTAAAAATAATTGTTTGCACAATGTCAGACCTTTTCTCATCAAATTTCGGAACAACATCATAACCTAATTTTTCTAAAAGTCTACTTGTAAAAACTGCTGTTTTCAAACTACTTGCAACAACAGAAGGAGCCATATAAATCCCCTGTAGGAAATTCTTATTGATTCCCAAAGAAGGACCAACTTCCTTTCCCTGTCCAGGAGCAGTTAATCTCTCTGCACAAAGTTCTATATATTTCTTTTTTCCAACAATATAAGCACCATTTGGAGCAAGTCCACCACCCATATTTTTTATTAGAGAACCAACCATAAAATCAGCACCAACATCAACAGGTTCAATGTAATCAACAAACTCGCCATAACAATTATCAACCATTATAATAACTTCATCATTTACTTCTCTAACCGCTTCTATAGCTTTTTTAATTTTATCCATTGTCAAACTTTTTCTCTCAGCATATCCTTTTGACCTCTGAATCTCAATCATTTTAACGTCTTTTTTTGACAATCTTTCTTTAATTTTCTCTATATCAAAATCATTATCAACCAAATCAATTTGTTCATATTTTATATCATATGATTTCAAAGAACTAGGATTGTCATTAAAACCAATTATAGAATCTAATGTATCATATGGTTTTCCAGAAATACTAAGCAAAGTATCTCCAGGTCTAAGATTAGCAAATAAAGCTACAGTAATAGCATGCGTTCCAGAAATAAATTGATTTCTAACTAGTGCATCCTCAGTATGAAAAACATCAGCAAAAACCTTTTCAATAGTATCTCTACCAATATCATCATAACCATATCCACTAGTAGACCCAAAATGAACATCTGCAATTCTATTTTTTTGAAAAGCATCTAAAACTCTAATACTATTTCTCATACATCTTTGATCAATCTCAAAAATTTGATCTTTAATCTCGTTTTCTGTTTCTAAAACTAATTCATTCAAATCCATTTTTAAATCATTCCTTTTTTATTAATATATCTTAAATAGAATCTTTCACAATTCCATCTTTTAAACAATACTTTCCAATAAATACAGGTGAAATCTCATCAGATTCATAAGTAGGTTCTAAAACAATTTCTCCATTTTCATTTATAACTCCCCATTTTCCATCTTTATGAACACCTGCAAAACCGAACTCATTAAACTCAGTTACTTCATCATATTCATAAGGCACTTTAACATTATCTTTCAAATCAACAAATCCCCATTTGTTATTTGATTTACTTGCAAATAAATTATTTTTTAAATATACAGTTTTATTATCAACTTTTTTTCCATCAGAAGTTAAATAATACATTTCTGTTGAAGTAACAACTTTAATATAATTATCCATTCTTTCCAATTTAGCATCAGAAACAGAAACAATCTCTTTTAAACTACCACTATAAATAGTAATATCTTTTCCTACTGTAGCAATCAAAAGTCCTGTATTTTCTATTTCTTCTATATATTCATATTTATTTTCAACAACAACATTTTTGTCTTTATCAACAACACCATATTTATAATCATTATTAATTGAAATATAAAATCTTCCTGTAGAGGTACTTTCTAAACTAACAAAATTAGAATTTTCAACTTCATTTCCATTCAAATCAAAATTATATTCAGTACCATCAAGATTAGCTTTAACAAAAATTCCAACAACCATAAGCTCTTGATATTTTTCAGGAATAATCACTTTTCCATCAATACCTATCAATCCATAAGTTTTATTTTTTTGTACAGTAAATACATTTGCTTTGTTATTGTAGTCAATATCGATATACTTATAATCAGTTAAATTCTCCTTGTTTTTAAATAATGCATATCTACCATTTTGAGATGCAACAATATACACATCTGAAGAATCTATTTCTGTAACACGGTAAATGTCTTCTTGCTCCATCTTTACAATTTCTTTACCATTTTTATCAATATAACCATATCTATATCCTTTGTTAGTTTTATTACCTATAATATAGCCACCATCTTTATAAGAACCATCTTTTGAAAAACCATCTCCACGAATATAATCATATTTACAAGGCACTAAAATTACACCTTTAATATTTATAACTCCATATTTATTATCTTTCTTTACTAAAACTTCGCCATATTTATCTGATAAAGATGTAATTTCATCATAATCTGCATCAGTAACCGTTTTACCATCAAATTCTAGTAAACCATATTTATTATCTTTTTTATATTTAAGAATAGAATTATTATATATCTTTTCATCACTAGCATCAGTTCCACAAACAGCAGTAACTTCCTGAAAATCTGTATATATTTCTTTTCGATTTTCATCCAAAACCTTATATTCACCCTCAGATAGAACAACAAATACACCACGTTCTTGATTTGGAATCTGTACCTCATCATATTTAGGCTCTACTACAATATTTCCATCTTTTTTAATTACTCCAAATTTTTCATTAACCTTCAAAGGAAAATAATTACGCTCACTAACCTGCAATAATTCATAATCCTTTTTTTTCATTTCACTTTTAGAAATAAAATGTGAACATATAATTGCAGATATAATCAAAACAATTATAATAATTACAATATAAAAATTTTTCTTCATATGGTCCTCACTTTACAATATTTTTAATATTCATATTTTACAATAATTTTGTCGATTTTTCAACTACTCCAAGCAAAACAAATTTCCAATATTTGCTCTATTTTTCATTTTTCTATATGAATTTCATATTATGTACACACCTAACCCTTGCTCTATCATATACTAATATTACTAGGAGTGATATTTCATGACATTACATGAACTAAAACTAAATACAAATGGAAAAATCATATCAATTAATTGTACACAAGAAATTAAACAAAGATTTATAGATTTAGGATTCATTTCCGGCACAAAAATAACACCAGTACTAACAAGTCCTTCAGGAAATATCCGAGCCTATTATATAAAAGACACACTTCTTGCAATAAGAGACGATGAATCTAAAAAAATTAATATAAAACTCTAACTTTCAAACCAACACTTTTTGTAAAGTAAGAATAACTTAAAATGTCAGCAAAAAAGAATTTTTAAATTCAATTTTACTGACATTTTTTATACGCTTTTTTTACTCTTTTTCACAGCTTTATTATGACTTTCATCATACTTTTTTGACCATTTATCAATATAATATCTTCTAATTATTGATAAATTTGTAAACATTCTTCCAACAAAAACAATAACTGCAGCCAAATAAATATCTACATTTAATTTTTCACCTAAATAAGTAAGTAACATCGCTAATATCGCATTACCAAAAAATCCAGAAACAAAAATCTTTATATCAAAATTTTTATTAAGAATTGAACTAATTCCACCAAACACTGAATCAAGTGCTGCAACAATAGCAATAGCTAAATATCCTGAATATGAATATGAAATTGTAGGTAAATTCATTCCCAAAGCAATTCCTAAAATTGAACAAATAATTATCGTAATATAAATCATTTATACTCCACCTCTCTTATTCTCCATAATTAATTTCAATAGCATTATCATACTTATTAATGTAAACTTCATCATCAAGAGTGTAAGATATTTGTTTATTATAACTTTCCAAATAATCTTTTACACCACCCTTTATATTAATTACACTTTCCAAATATTTAGAATCTCCAATAGCCTTTATAACATATGGAGCTGTAATCCTAGTATCATTCATAACCATATAAGCACCTTGTTGAATATTTGCAATAAAAGATGTATTAACAACTCTCTGGTCATTGACTGAAATTGCTTCTGCACCTGCATATTTTAATTCATTAACAGCCATTAATAAATCATCATAAGTAACAATTTGCAAACTATCTGAGCCTGCATCTTTACCATCAGTAATAGTAATCGTAATTCCTGGCCCTTTAACATTTGTATATCCCAAATCACAACGAGCCTTATCAACATCAGATTTTAATAAATCCACTGTTCCCTGTGTATCAGAAGATTGACTACTATATTCATTAACAGCATTTTGAGTATCTTCAAGTTGCTTTTTAATCTCCTCAGATTTCTCTTTTATAGTAGAATATTCTGTTCTCAATTCTGTCTCTCTCATCAAACCAACACCTGATTCTTCAATTACTTGTACACTTTTAAACTGCAGGAACATAACACTAGTAAGCAATATACAAATTATTCCAATAGTAACAATCATTATAATTTTTCCTCTCAACACTCTCACCCCTATTCTACAACCTGTAAATACTTATACTGAATTGAACCAGTATATTTTGGAACAGTAATTTTATCCTTTTTTTCAACCTTAATTTTTATACCTGCAGACTTCATCAAATCTAAATAACCTGCTGGTCTAAGCATTGTTGAATATAATCCTTCTGGTGAACCAATTGCCTTAACAACAAAAGGAACAGAAATTTTTTCATTATTAATCTTAACAACATTTCCATTACAATTAATCGCTGTTGTTGATGTAATACGTTGGTTATTTATAGAAATTGCCTCTGCACCAGCATTAAACAATTCATTAACAACTTCCAGTAAATCCAAATAATGAATTATATCATCATTATTATAATTTTTTGCATTAGCATTAGAATCCTCTAAAGTAATTGTTAACCCTTTACCAGTAATATCAGTATATCCAAGCAATTTATTATCTTCACTTAATTCATTTTCTAATTGTTTTGCTTCCTCACTATTAGAAGCTGACATTTTTCTCAAATTCTCCAATTGTTCCTGAGCAAGTTGCATTTGAACATACAACTTATTATAATTTTCTTGTTCTTTTAAAACTTGATCTCTCAATTTATTCTCAGACATAGATTGTACAGAAACCTCACCATCAATCTTATATCTAAGCACACTCCTATACTGAACACAAATACTAGCAGCAATAGTAAAACATAAAATTCCAATTACAACAATATGCCATCCTTCTCTCTTCATCTATACAAATCATTCCTCTCAAAAATATAATCCAGTTGAATTATCAAACCAAATTCTAAATCATTTTTATTAATTAACAGCCTCTCTAAAATAAGGAGGATGTTCTGATAAATTACTATTTATAAATAATTCACCTTTTTTTCCTTTTTCATTGTTCAATATTTCTTTCATATACAAAATTCTAGTATTTAAATCTGAACATGAACCTAAATACACCTTCTTTTGTTCATTATCTAAAATAAGTTTATAATCATCATCATCAGAAATATCTATTTTTGTAATATATGTATCAACCTCATAATTTTTTGCTGTCTCAACAATATTAGCAACAGTATCTAACTTTTTTAAATCATTCTCACATAATCTAACCTGATTATTATTTATATTTAAGAAAGTCTCCATTCCAGTCTCAACTCCAGTAATTACAGGTAATTGCTTTAATTCGTTAGTAACACTTAATACATAACCTTGTCCATCAATTATAGCATATTTACCTTCAGCAAATTCTACTAAATATTTTTCTGTTCTCTCAGAAACAATAATTTTTATTTTATTAGGTAACACTCTTGAAATCTTTACATCATTTACATATGAATTTCTTTTTATATTCTCAATTGCATCAGATTTTTTAATTAAAAATATATTTTTATACATTTGAATTCCAGATAAACTATCAATTGTCTCTGATGCAATTATAGAATTTTGTTCAACCATAATCTCTTGAACATTAAACATTGGTGATAAGCATAAAAAACAACCTGCTCCAACCAATAAACAAATAAGAACAAAAACTTTTATAATTCTCGCCTTCATTTTTTTCTTTTTTTCATTCATTCTTGGTCTTTCGCTACTCTTTTTATTATTTGGTTTTACAACTTTTTTTACATTTTTATTGCTTTTTTTGGGAGAATTCCTCTTTTTCTTTCGACCCGATTTTGGATTTGAGTCTGAAAAACCAATAATATACTCATCATCAAAATTAAATTTATTATTCACTGTTCGATTCTTTTTCTTCTGTTTCAATCCTAAAACTCCTTTGCTTAACAATATCAACGCCTAAAGTTTTTAATTTGTATTCTAAATTCTCATAACCTCTTTCAATAAAATCACAATTATCAATATACGTAATTCCTTTAGCCCTTAATCCAGCCCCTACTAAAGCAGCTCCACCTCTTAAATCAGTTGCCACAACATTTTTTCCAATTAACTTTCTAGTTCCCTTCACAATAGCAGAAGAACCAGAAACAGCAATATGTGCTCCCATTTTTACAAGTTCAGGTACACACTTAAATCTATTTTCAAAAATATTTTCTACAATAAGTGATGTTCCCCTTGCAACAGAAAGCATTGATAAAAATATTGATTGCATATCTGTTGGAAAACCGGGATATGGCAAAGTTTGAATATCAACTGCTTTTATACGTCTAGGTGCTTCTAAAACAATTTCATGTTTTTCCTTCATAATCTTACAACCCGCTTCTTCAAGCTTACTTACGACAGGTAAAATATGTTCAATATTAATATTATTCAACTTAATTTTTCCACCAGTCATAGCAGTATAAGCAAGAAATGTACCAGCTTCAATTCTATCAGGCATAATATTATAAGAAATTTCTTTAAGTCTTTTCACTCCAGTAATTTTTATCACATTACTACCTGCACCTGAAACCTTTGCTCCCATCTTATTCAAAAAATTCTGTAAATCAACAATTTCAGGCTCCATAGCAACATTTCTAATAATAGTATCACCATCTGAAAAAACAGATGCCAAAATTAAATTCTCAGTAGCACCCACACTAGGAAAATCCAATTGGATTTCTGCTGGAACTATTTTATCACATTTACATACCATATATCCAGTACTTTCGTCAATATTTATACCTAATTTTTTGAAACCATTAATATGTAAATCAATAGGTCTAGCACCAATCTCGCATCCACCAGGATATGAAAATATTGCTTTTTTAAATCTTGCAAGTAAAGCTCCAGCAACAATCACAGATGAACGCATCTTACTCATCATAACTTCATCAATTTGAAATTTATTGATATTTCCAGAATCAATAATAATTTTTTTGCCCTTTTTCTTAACTTTACAACCCAAATCAGATAAAATATCAAACATTCCATTTGTATCTTTTATATTAGGAACATTATATAAGGTAGTAACACCACCATTTAAAATACAACCAGCAATAATAGGTAATGCACTATTTTTAGAACCAGAAACATTAATTTCTCCATTTAACTTAACCTCTCCACTAATAACATACATAGACATAACAATACCACCTTTCAATATTGATATATCTTATGTAATTTTTACATAAAAAGTTCCATAATAAAACAATTCATTATTTTTCCCTCATTGTTTTCATATCTTCTTGCCACCTAATTATTTTTGTATTATAAAGGTATTCAAAAAGAGAGACTCTGAAATTTCAGAGTTCTCCCTTTTTGTCTGTGTTTGAGTTTATTACTTGATATACAATGCTATACGAAAGCCAATTGTGTTATCATATTCATTAGATTGACGGCCATAACGACTAGCAGCAGCAGAATGATACGTTCCAGGAGTAAAATAATTGCCACCACGCACAACATTAGCATAAATTCCTGACTGTTCCTGCGTCCATTCCTCAATATTTCCAGCCATATCGAAAATGTTATTAACAGACCATTCTGATCTGCTTCCATTTTTCATTAACTCCAATGGTGATCCAGATGTATTAAAATAATTGCCCCAATTCGCAGAATCGCCTACAACTTCCTTCTCCGTTTTGGCTCCCATTTGAATAATCCATTCAAAAGCAGAATCATATTCTTCACCAAAAGGCAGATGACTTTTTACTGTTTCACTGTTTTCAAAAGTTGCTGCAATCCTCTTGGCACCAGAATGTTTGATGTTTACCCATGGCAAAACATCTTTAACTGATTGAGGTGTTCCTTCTGGACTAATTGAAATATTATATCGCGAAAAATAAAAGCCACCATATTTCTTGACACTTTCTGTTTGTTCTTTAAATTCCCTAGATGACGTTTCAGTATATTCAGCACCAAAAAACTGACCATTATTATAATTTCGTCTACCAAATCTTTGGGAAAAATTTTTTCCGTCAATTGTTCCATTAGGCGTTAGACATCCAACTGGTATCCAGACAAACTGACTACCATCAGAAACTCTTTCTATTACAAATCCTTCATTCCACTTACCTAAGATATGTCTATACCTTTCTGGAATTGGTGGATTCGCATAGTTTGCAGAAAGATCAAAAAGTGGAACAAGATTATATGCTCTAATAATTACCTTTCCATCTTTTCCTTCTGCAACTTCAATTTTTATACCTTTTTCAGCCTCTAACACAAAATTATCCCGTTTCATAGTTTTTACCTCCTCATGCAATACTTTTAACGGTTTCAACATGGCTATTGCCATATGCCTATAATAACACGTTTCTTTGTGTTTTACAAGTTATGTAAACATATATTTTTTCTTCTTTATTATTTTTACAGCCATTTGTTATACATAAATATATTTAAAAATACAAAAAAATTAGATGTAAGTTAAATTTTTAACTTACATCTAATTCTTTAACAAGACTTTTTTACAGTCCAAAAATTAAGTATTACTTTTATTTTACCCACAGAGCAACTCTCATGCCAACTCCACAACTTGAATGTGTAGTTCTGTTAGTAATAGTACCATGAGAATGTTGAAGTTTATCGCGACTTTCACGTAATCCTCTATTAACAGAGTTTGAAAAAACAGTATCTCTCAAATTAACCTCATCAGGTGTTCCATCAAACACACTGATTTCCTGAGTCCTTACAGGAACATCTAAAGAAAAATCACAAATATTTTGTGCAATTCCCTTATCAGACTTTCCAGTTAATTTTGTATACTGCAACTCACGATTACACCAATTTGCAGAATCCTCTAAAATATCTGTTCTACATAATTGACCACACTCTATAAGCCATTCAATTGTTGTATCAAATTCAGCACCATAAATCAAATGACTCTTAACTGAATCCTGCCTCTCCATAGATTTACCTAACTCAACGACATATTCATCCTTCAAGTCTTCTACAAATAAAATCCTGCCTCCTCTTACAGATTGCAATTTACCAGTATCTCGATTTTCCGAAATTAAAAAACGCGATAAATAATAACCTCCATATTTTTTTACACTTTCAAACTGATGAACAATATCCCCCACAAAAGGTTCTACAAAATTACCTGTTCTACCATATAAGTAACCTCCTATAGGGAGTAATTTCTCATTATGAACAGCTCTAGTATACGCTCTATCATAAGCTTCTTCATCCCATATTCTTCTACCAAATTTTTCGCAAAACGACTTTCCATCTAAAGTACCATTTGACTCTAAATTTGATACTGGAACCCAAACAAATTGACTTCCATCAGATTCACGCTCAATCACCAAGCCATTGAACCACCTTCCATATACATACTTATAACCTTTCGGAATTGGTGGATTCTTATACTCGGAACTATACATTGATACTCCTACGCTTTTTTCCCGCATCTTAATAGTAATTTCACCTTTTTCACTGTTGAAAACATTAAATATGATACCATTCTTCTCGAATTTCCAAACTACATCATTATTCATAAAGCTACCTCCTTTAAGTAATACATTTTCAAAGTACTAAACATAATGATTTTACCATATTTTTTTGTATACATCAATACTTTATATTAAAAACATTCTACTTGCATATACGTATCAAATCATCCCCTATTTTAATTCTCAAATATTACTTTTTCTTTCAAATTTCAATCATATATAGCAATTCTCAACTCATTATACAATCTATTTATTTCTTTTAATTGTTGTACATTTCTTGAACTTAAAAATTCAATAATTCTTATATATTCTTCCAATGATAATACTTCTAAAATTTCTCTTTTTTCTATATCAAATATTGGTACTACTTTCGGTTTTATTTGATACATCAACAAATCAATTCCATACTGTATACCCTTATATTCAAATAAATATACTATTTTATTTCTTCCAACTTTAAAAACTGTTCCTTTTTCATATACAATATTATATTTTTTATTTATTACTTTTTTTCTTATATTAGCTAATTTTTCTCTATATTTCTTTTATTTTTTAAAATCTTTTCTATTTCTACTTTTTCAGCTATATTTACAATCTCTATTTTCTTTGTCCTTTTAAAATCAACTTTTTCTCTAAATGTTGTATAATATGTTTTCCTATTTATAATAATTTTTTATATTTTAAATTACTTCTTCAAATTTATGATATTTTTTTATTATATCTGGTCTTATACTTGAGTAAGATTCATGAGCCCCTTTAAAACTTTTAAACCAAGGTGTTTCTTCTCCATGCGTCAGTTTAACTAAATCAGAAGCTGATAAAGCACCATATTTACTTAACGTTTTATCTATACTTGCTATTTTTTCAGTACCATCCTCAGCAAATATTATTCTACTTTTTGCCGGCATCTCTGAAATTCCTTTACTATCAATATCTTTTGTTTCTTGTTCTATAGGTTTATATCCATACTCTTTATATTTTTTATAAACTGTATCCACTACTGGCCCATATTTAAATGCATATATCTTATCAGTAAACAACCTTTTTCCTGTATTACATAAGTAATCTGCAAAACAAAAATATACTAATTTTTGTAATTTCAATTGAGTACAAGCAATTTTTGACAAAATATACTTTGCTACATCAATTCCTAGTAGTTTTCTATCCATCTGTATTAAATTTATAAATTCATCTAAAGTATCTATAACTTTAACATCCTTGAAAAAATGATCTGCTTTACATACTGATTCCCATTTTTCCTCATCCGCTTGTATCATATGTGTTGAAATTGATACATCATTTCCACAAGTTTTTATAATCTTATCTAAATGTTGTTTCAATTCTTCTTGCACACTTTTTTCTTTTACTACATAGTCTAATGCAATTCTTGTTCCCAATGAATAGGAACTACTCATAAATATAAAATGCGTTACCATATCTTTTCACCTCCATTATTTTCTTTTTCCCATTTTACATATCCTTGTTTATACTTTTCGTGAGAATTTATATTATTTATTTCATTCTCTTTATTCCAAATTTGTAATTCCCACTGAAAATTCCAATTATCTTGTTTAAAATATATGTGTGTCGCTTTATAAGCCTTTTTAGATGAATCTATACATTTCAACTTTCTATGTTTAGATTTTATAAACTCTGTTATTTCCTCATAAGAAAGATTTTAACTACAAATGATTCTTATACCAAATAAATCATTAAGACATTTTTCAATAGGAATTTTACCATTCTCATGATTATCATTATAATTTTTTATTTTAAACTCTATAGAATTTTTTGTTTTGGTTCTAATATTTACTTTTGAAAATTCACTATTAAATTGTTTAAAATCCATTATCAGTTGTATATTATTTTCATTTATAAATTCTCTATAATTAAAAATAGTATCTAACATAATCTCATTATTTAATAAATCACAAACTAAATTATTTTTCAAATTAAATTTATTATAATAATTACTACTTTTCCATTTTTTATTAAATTCTATATACTCTTTCTCTATAAAATTTATTAATTTATCTAATTCTTCTAGCACTATAATTTTTTCCTTTTTTTATTTTATCACATAATTATATTTTTGTATATTTTTTATATACTTAACAATATAATAGTTCTTATTGTAGAACAATTGTTCTTATTTGTCAATATTTTAATATGTTTTTCTACATATAAGTCAATGCAATATTATACATAATTTATCACACAATACACCAAATTAGTAAACATACAAATCACTATACCACAAACAGTTGGTATCAAAAAAGCTACTAATACCCATTTAAAATTGCCAGTCTCTTTTTTTATAGTAAGCAATGTAGTCATACAAGGGAAATGAAGGAGGGTGAAAATCATAACATTTAAAGCTGTAAGAACATTCCAGCCATTTTCAATCAAAATATCGCCAATCTGGCACCAATCAGAAATATCCACCAAACAACCGACCTTCATATACATCATTAGTAAAATAGGTAGCACTATTTCATTAGCAGGAATACCAAAAATAAAAGCAGTCAGTATATAGCCATCAAGTCCCATCAACCTTGCCAAAGGATCAAAAAAACATGCAATATATGAAATAATTGAAGTTCCTCCAATTTGAACATTAGCAAATAACCATATTACAATTCCTGCAGGAATAGCACTACAAATCGCTCTGCCTAAAACAAATAAAGTCCTATCTAAAACAGAACGAACCAAAATACTACCAATCTGTGGTTTTCTATATGGAGGTAATTCCAAAATAAAACCACTACTCTCACCTTTTAGTAATGTTTTAGATAAAATTTTAGAAACGAATAAAGATAAAATAATTCCAAATAAAATAATACACAAAACAACAAGAGTTGAAACAACACTTCCTGCAACTCCTTTAAAAACACCTGCGAAAAAAATTGTCGCAATCGTAATCAATAAAGGAAATCTACCATTGCATGGTACAAAACAATTAGTAACAATCGCTATTAATCTCTCCCTAGTAGAACGCATTATTCTACAGCCAATAACACCAGCAGCATTACATCCAAATCCCATACACATTGTCAAAGCCTGTTTGCCACAAGTACCAGCCTTTCTAAAAAAATTATCCAAGTTAAAAGCAATTCTTGGCAATACTCCCAAATCTTCAAGCAAAGTAAAAAGAGGGAAAAAAATAGCCATTGGTGGAAGCATAACACTAACAATCCATGTAACAGTCTGATAAACACCATTTACTAATAATCCAGTTATCATTTGTGGTATTTTACAATTACTGCATAAACTCTCTAATTTAGTTTGCCCCAGTCCAAATATCCAACTCAAAAATTTAGAAGGATAATTTGCACCTACAATTGTAAGCCAAAAAATAACTCCCAACATTGCAATCATAATAAAAATACCATATTTTTTAGATGTTAAAATTTTATCAATTTTTCTATCTCTATCATTAGAAACATCAGCCTTTTTTACAACCTTTTTCACAACATCCTCAGCATATTTTACCATTTCCTCATCAGAATTATAATTCTCAACCATATCAGTTTTGTTATTTGCAACATTTTTAATCGCAATTTTCAACTTTTCTAATGTATTTTTTCTGGTAGCTATTGTTCCAACAACAGGAACTCCCAAAATATTTTCTAATTCTTCAAGGTCAATTTTTATTTTTTTCTTTTTAGCCTCATCAAGTAAATTAACACAAACCACAACATTCTTTGTTATTTCTAACATCTGTAAAACCAATTTCAAATTACGTTCTAACGCAGTAGCATCAACAACTACAACCATAGTATCAAAATTAGCTTTTTGAACAAAATCAGTAGTTACCTCCTCCTCTTGTGAATACGATTTCAGAGAATATGTACCAGGTAAATCAACAAGTAAAAAATTATCATCTTTAAAATTAAAAACTCCATAGCTACTTTCAATTGTTTTCCCAGGCCAATTTCCAGTATGTTGATGAAGTCCTGTCAAATTATTAAAAACACTACTTTTCCCTACATTAGGATTTCCAATCAAACCAACAACAAAATCAGCCTCAGACACCAAACAATTGAAATCATCACCTAATAATTTATTACCTGTTGAATTTTTTGTAAGCCCCATAAAATCTCACCTCACAATTATAATATTCATAACTGTTTTGATTGACACAAATATTTTTTTATTAGATAATTAATATGTAATAGGAGGATTTATAATGAAAAATTTTAATGAAATATATCAAAAAATATATCAAGATACTCACGAAGAATTAGAAAAACTCAGAAAATCATCAAATAAACGAAAATACATAATATTTGCTATTTCAATAGTAATGGTCATTTTTATAATCATTAATGCAATACACCTTGAAAATCTAGGAGACTATATAGAACCTCTAGTCGTACTAATTATATTTTTAACAGGACTTCCATTACTCCTACCAGTTTCAAAAAAATACAAGCATTTATTTAAAAGCAAAGTAATGACTGAACTAGTTAAATACTATGACCCAAATTTAACTTTTAATGAAATAGGCCTAATACCACAAAGTCTATACAAAGAAGCAGAATTTGAAAGATATGACATCTATACTGCAAATGATTTAATATCTGGAAAAATAGACAATACAATAGAAGTAAAATTAGGTGATGTTCACACTTTAGACCAAAGTTCAGACAGTAATGGAGCAACAACAACCACCACAGTATTCCAAGGACTATTTTCAGCAGCATTACTAAATAAAGATTTAAACAGTACTATAAAAATACGTTCAGATAAAGGATTTCTTGGAAAACTATTACCAAATAAGAAACTAATGCAAATGGATTCACAAGAATTTGAGAAAAACTTTGATATATATGCTGATGATAAAATATTAGCAATGCGACTACTAACATCAGACATTTTAGACTATATGTTAACCTTTAAAAAAGAAAACAAAATAAAATTTGAAATGACCTTAAAAAAAGAAAAATTATTTATTAGAATTCATTGTTCAGATATGTTTGAAGCAACTACAACAAAAGATTCACTAGATTATGATACACTTTACAAATATTACAAATTTCTACATTTTATGTGTGAATTAAATAGAAAAATATATCATACACTAAATGAAAAAGATTTATAAAAAAGAAAGGAAAAAAATATGGAACCAATAATAATTATAATTGTAATAATTCTATTAATTATACTACTAATGTACAATAGCCTAATCAAAAAAAGAAATGCTGTAAAGCAATCACGTTCTACAATAGACGTATATCTAAAACAAAGATTTGATCTAATCCCAAATTTAGTAGAATGTGTAAAAGGATATGCAAAACATGAACAAGCTCTATTTGAATCAATCGTAAAATTAAGAACACAATACAATGAAAATAAAGATTTAACACAAGCCACAGAATTAAACACAAAAATAAACCAAATATTAATAATCTGTGAAAATTATCCAGAATTAAAATCAAGTGAAAATTTTCTTAATTTACAAAAAACACTAACTAAAACAGAAGACCAATTACAAGCAGCAAGAAGACTATATAACATGGATGTCACATCATATAACACATCAATTCAAGTATTTCCAACAAACATCCTAGCAAATATATTTCACTTCACACCAGAAGAATTATTTGAACTAGAACAAGGTACAGAAGCAAATACAAAAATAAATTTTTAATCCAAAAAAGTAGGTATGAAATTTCATACCACTTTTTTTATTTAAATTTTCTTTTTATCATTACTAATATTTAATTTTATACAATCTAAAATAACCAAACAATATCCAACAATAACAAAAGCAACTGTTAATAAAAAAATATTGAATAGCACTTTAACACTGCCTAATAATCCAATATCCAAAAACGCATATATATACCTATTCATATTTGCACTTATTCTATCAACAATATCAAATCTAGATTGTATAAAAACAAAAATAATATATAAATAAGGCAACACTGTCCATAAAATTGGATCATACCATGAAAAAGATTTTTTTTCATCAAATAAAATCCAATCAAATAAAGTCAAAAAAGGAATCACATAATGAAAAATAACATCCGTAACTCCCAATGACTGATATGGATTTACCTTCAAAGCATACGGAATTAAAATAAAATGATACACAGTCATAGTAAGTAAAATACAAATCATAATCCCACCTTTAATATGAGGCGAAACACTAGATGATCCATATATTCCACAACTTTTAATCTCAAATATAGTTTTAATAATAAGAGCTAAAAACAAACACATACAGCCCAAATTACTAAGAATAGTAAAATAAAAAAGATTAATTCCCTTAAACTCACCACTAAAAATTCCAAAATCATACACTAACGTGCACATTCCCAAAAGAAAAGCACATACCCTATAAACAAGAGCAACACACCTATTATTAATATTCATTCTATACTCCATCAATCATTTGTCGTAACCAAACCGAAACTAATTCCTATTGCACTATTAATCTTTCCCATAATTGTCTCATCATCGATATGTCCAATTTTTTCTTTCAACCTGCTCTTATCAATTGTACGAATTTGTTCAGCCAACACAACAGAATCAGCCTTTAATCCAACATCTTTAGAATCAATTTCAATATGAGTCGGCAATCTATTTTTTCCAATTTGAGAAGTTATCGCAGCAGCTATAACTGTTGGACTATATTTATTTCCCATATCATTTTGTATTATCAAAACAGGTCTTATTCCCCCCTGTTCTGACCCTATAACAGGACTTAAATCAGCATAAAACATATCTCCTCTTTTGATTACCATAATAATCACTCCCAATAATTCTATATATCGAATTTGTAAATTACTATATCTAAATGTTTTCTAAATTTACAATATTTCAAGTTTAATATATTCTATGATTATACTTGCATTATTGTTTATATCTTTAACCTCAATTTTTTCAATCGATCCTTTTTCAATATTAAAATATAGCGTCTTACTCAACCCATACTTATTTTGAGAATTTTTCGATTTAACACTAACTATGTAATAACCATCCTTATCACGAATCTCTTTATTTTCATCACACAAATAATCCTCAATAAAAGAATCCAAACCAACTGAATTTTTCACAACATCTGAATAATCCGCAAATATTTTTTCAACAGGTAATTGAGTATTTTTAATTTTTAAACAATTATCCATATTTTCAATAATAATACCATCATTAGTATCATCACATAAAATTTCTTGTCTAGAAACTCCATTCACATAAGACTGAGTAATCTTATATTTATTAGAATTTTTATTACTATTTACAGTAACATCAGCCTCAAGCTTATATTCATTAATACTCGAAATATACTCATTCAAATCATTTACATCTTCGATATGTTTATTATTGCCAGGAACAAAAAATTTATAACAATAAAAAATCAAAATTAGTAAAATCAAAATAAAAAAAATAATGAAAATTTTTTTCTTCATTTCAAACTCCCCCATATCAGCTTTTATATAATAATATGAAACTTAGAAAAAAATATTCATTACCAATATCTAGCCTATACTAACCAGTTCTACTAGAAATCTCCTTACGCATTTTTCCCATAATTCTTTTCTCCAATCGAGAAATATAACTCTGTGAAATTCCCAACAAATCAGCCACTTCCTTTTGAGTTTTCTCAGTACAACCATTCATACCAAAACGCAAATTCATAATATACTTCTCCTTATCAGATAATTTTGAAATAGCAATCTTAAGCAATTTATGATCAACTTCATCCTCAAGATTTTTATAAATTACATCCTCATCAGTTCCAAGAATATCAGATAATAATAATTCATTTCCGTCCCTATCTTGATTAAGAGGTTCATCAATAGAAACCTCACTTTTTAACTTATTGCTTCTTCTCAAAAACATAAGAATTTCATTTTCAATACACCTAGAAGCATATGTAGCCAACTTTATATTCTTATCAGCATTAAAAGTATTAATTGCCTTCATCAATCCAATAGTACCTATAGAAATCAAATCCTCTAAATCAACACAAGTATTCTCAAATTTTTTAGCAATATACACAACCAACCTCAAATTTCTCTCCACAAGAATTTGTTTTGCATCATCATCTTCAATTCTAGCCAGAATCTCACTCTCCTCCTGTGAAGACAATGGTGGTGGTAAAGTTTGACTCCCATTAATATAAAAAATTGGTAATTTTTCAAAGTCCTTTTTAGTAATCTTCCTATAAAATAATTTCAAAATATCAATTATACTCATATCTCACATACTCCTTCATCTAAAGTTTCTAATCCGAAAATTCCAGAATAAGATTTAGTTTCACTAATATTTTCATCACATATTCCAATTACCACATCATAATATCTTCTACCATTTTTCTTTAGTTCAACAAAATCAGGCCTTATTCCAAGTAAAAAGCCAGAAGAATTTCCAAGACTCCTATATGGAATCAAAAACATTCCGTCAGGCATACTCGCATTTCCTACTAAAATCTCATTAAATTCATTAATAACTTTTTCTCCAACCAACGTGTTTAAAGCTCTTTTTTCCACAATCATCACAGGCTTGCCTGTGTATGGTTCTCTCAGCAAATTTCCAGTATCTAACAATACTCTTATACTTTTTATTTTACCAGAAATAGAAATAACAACATCCTTAAAAGTATGCTTTGACCTTTTTCTAAAGAAATACACAAGCATCACAAATGCAATCACACCTGATAGAAAAACTTTACATACATTAAAATTTCCAACAACAACTCCATTAAAAATTGAAAACTTTCCCTTGTTAAATGCACACATCAAAGCAAAAGAAGTTCCTGCAAAAACAAAATTAATAAAGTAAAATAAAAATAGTTCCTTAAATAGCATCTTTAATTTTTTAGGATGGAATGCCATACAAACAATGATAATTCCTATAATAACCTGAAAATACGCACATACAGGAAAGAATAAAGTTACAATATAATACATACTAGCCAAAATAGCAGTAATAATTTTTCGAGTAAAAAAATCTAATGAATTTAATAAAACGGCCTCTGACAATATAATAGATAAATTCATAACAAAGTTTTCAATAAAAATAACATCTAGATATACTGTCACAATAAACATCCCCCAAATCTTTATTCTTTAATTTAGATTAAATTTATAATAACAAATACATCTTAAAAAACTTGTCATTTCATAATGTAGAAAAAAAGAAATAATCTACAAAAAGTAAATTATTTCTTTACCGATTTACCTATATATATTTTCTTTGACAATAATGGATAACTTATTTCATATTTTTATTTTTTCTTAAGAAAGTTGGTATATCCAATTCATTACTGTTATTAGATTCAGATGAGCTAATTGGATTCATCTTTCTCTCCCAAGCTTTGTTAACTATATCAGTAGCTTTTTGAACTTTTTCATCTTCATTTTCAAAACCAGTTGCAATAACAGTAATTTGAATCTCATCACCCATAGAATCATCTGTAACAGAACCAAATATAATGTTTGCTTCTGGATCTGCACTGCGTTGAACTAATTCAGCAGCTGTATTAGCTTCGTGTAATCCAACATCACTACCACCTGTAATATTAATAATAACTCCTCTTGCACCTTCGATAGAAGTTTCAAGTAATGGAGATTGAATAGCTTGTTTTGCAGCATCTTCAGCTCTGTTTTCTCCAGAAGCTCTACCAATACCCATATGAGCCATTCCTCTATCTAGCATTATTGTTTTAACATCAGCAAAATCCAAGTTAATTAAACCAGGTACAGCAATCAAATCTGATATACCTTGCACACCTTGTCTTAAAACATCATCAGCCATTCTGAAGGCTTCAATAATTGATGTTTTTCTATCAATCACTTGCAATAATTTATCATTAGGAATTACAACTAATGTATCAACTTTACCTTTTAAACTCTCAATACCTCTTTCAGCTTGAGCAAGTCTTTTCTTTCCTTCGAAAGTAAAAGGTTTAGTAACAACACCTATTGTTAAAATTCCCATTTCCTTTGCAGTTCCAGCAACTATTGGTGCAGCACCAGTTCCTGTTCCACCACCCATACCAGCAGTAACAAAAACCATATCTGCTCCGCGTAAAGCCTCTGCAACTTCTGTGCGACTTTCTTCAGCAGCCTGTGCTCCAATATCTGGATTTGCACCAGCTCCAAGTCCTCTCGTTAATTTTTCACCTATTTGAATTTTGGTTGATGCTTTTGATAATTGAAGTGCTTGTCTATCAGTGTTAACAGCGATAAATTCAACATTTTTTATTCCTGCTTCAATCATTCTATTAACAGCATTATTTCCAGCTCCTCCAACACCAATTACTTTGATAGTGGCTGTTCCATCCATCATATAGTTGTTATTGTTATCATCATTTTCCATTATCATAAGGTACTTCCTCCTTCAATAAAATATATATTATAAAAATTAAAAACAAATTAAATTATGAATAGAAAAAATCTCTAACTTTTTCTAAAACAGTTTTTAAAACAGATTTTTCAGATTTTGTATCAATAGTACTAGAAACTCTTTTTGCAAAAGCCCTAGAAGATACATATCTAACAAGAGCATAACTTGTCCTATAAATCGGTTTTATTGTAGAAATAAGTCTAGCAGTTGAAACCTTAACAGGAATATTCAAAATAATCTTTCCTGCCATATCAGATTTATTTATATTCGTAATTCCTTCTCCTGTCAAGATTACATTATTGATATTATTTTTTAATCCTTGCATTGTAATCTCTTTATTAACTAAAGAAAAAATTTCCTCAACTCTAGCCTCAATAATTTCAATCAATTCTGAACTCTTAATAGTTTTATTACGTGTATCTCCACCGTTATATGTATTTAAGATAATATTATTATCATTATCTATAAAAGATTTCAAAGCTAATCCATATTGACGTTTCAACTTATCAGCTTCTTCTTTTGAAATATTTAATACATACGCAATATCACTTGTAATATTGTCACCACCTAAAGGTAAAGTATCATTAAAAGCAAAAGTATTTCCTTTAAAGATTCCAATCTCTGTATTTCCAGCCCCAATATCAAGAATCATAACATTATCATTCAATTCATTACTATCTAAAACTAAATTTCTTTCAGCAAGAGTAATAGGAACAATTCCATCCAAATCAATTCCTGCTTTTTTACAAATATTAGTTATTCTCTTTATATAATTTTTATCTGCCAAAATTAGTTGCGCCATTAAAGTAAAACTTGAACAATAACTACCAACTGGATCTTCAACACTTTTACCATCTTCTAATATAAATTTATCTGGTACAATATCAATCAAAACTTCATTTTCAGGCATTTCAATTTCTCTTACTAAAGACATCGCTGATAATACATCTTTATGAGATATTCCATCAAGCTTATCTCTGATTTCTTTAACAACACTATTTTGAACAATTGTTGTATATTTACCTGGAATAGTAATATATGCTGAACTAATCTTAAAATTAGCCATTTCTTCAGCCTCTCTAATTGTTCTTGCAATAGCAATTGAAACAGCATCATCATCAATAATTTGCCCTTTAGCAATTCCATTACATCTACAACATGTATTGCAAATAATCTCTATTTGCTTGAAATTATTAACTTCTCCGACAACCGTACTAACTTTAGAAGTACCTATGTCAATACCTACAATTATATCTCCAATTGCCAAGATAATTCCTCCAATTTTTTCCGTTTCTCTAATATGTCTAAGGATATTACAAATTGCAAAAAAAGTCAATAGAAATCGTCACGTTTTTGTAACCCTTTTGTAATGCATTTGTAATAAAGTTTTGTAAATCGATTATTACTATATAACACTTTTTTGTAAAAATCAACAAAAAGCAACATAATTTTTCTAAAAAAACCCAGTTTATTTTGCATAATGTAGTAATGCAATTTTTTATGTAAAATTGCCCTAGCTTTTTCTTTTGTAAATATAATTTTTTATATTAAATATTTTCAAAATATTTTTTTAACACAATAACAATTTCATTAAAATTTTCAAGTTTATTAATTTCTTCCTTAACAAACTTTGCAGATTTCAATCCCTTTAAATACCATCCGATATGTTTACGCATTTCTCTAACAGCAGTATACTCACCCTTTTCCTCAATAAGCATATCATACTGCCACAAAATCGTCTTCAAAATCTCCGAATTAGAAGGAAAAACCACATCTTTTCCCATTAAATAAGAAGAAACCTCACTAAAAATCCATGGATTTCCCAAAGAAGCACGACCAATCATAATACCATCCACACCAGTCCTAGAAAAAAGTTTCTCCGCAGACCTACCATCAACAACATCACCATTTCCAATAACAGGAATAGAAACATTCTCCTTAACCTCACGAATAATATCCCAATCAGCAACACCAGAATAAAACTGAGTCCTAGTCCTACCATGAACCGTAATAGCAGAAGCACCAGCCTCCTCAATACGTTTAGCAGCCTCAACAGCAACAATATGATCATCATCCCAGCCCTTACGAATCTTAACCGTAACAGGAACCTTAGCAACAGCAACAACACTTTTCACAATCTCAGAAACCAAATCCAAATCAAGTAAAAGCTTACTACCATCACCATTCTTAACAACCTTAGGAGCAGGACATCCCATATTAATATCAATAATATCAGTCCTATCATTCAAAAACTCAGCAGCACGAGCCATCACATCAGGCTCATTACCAAAAATTTGCATAGAAATAGGCCTTTTTTCGCCAGAAGTATTAAGCATAGAAACAGTCTTCTCATCGCCATAAAAAATAGCCTTAGCACTCACCATTTCAGCCTCAACCAAACCAGCCCCACACTCCTTACAAATCCTCCTAAAAGGCAAATCAGTAACACCAGCCATAGGAGCCAGTAAAATATTATTATCCAATTCAACATTTCCAATCAACAACTTATGATAAAACATAAAAACCCCATTTCAAAACAAGTTTAATACAACAAAATATAACCAACAAAATCATGTATGAATTTTCTCTTATTGTAATTACAATAACACAAATAATTACCTATTCCTTCAAACGTATAAATCTCTTAATTACATAAAAATAATACTGTCCTGCATTTTATAAATTTAAAATTCACATATCTACTAAAAATATTAAGTAACAATTATTAAGAATTCTTTATACAATACTTCTCACATTATATTTTGTTTACTGTATAGCTAAAATTTCCTTCATCAGGCTGGAAAAAGAATCGTTCTATAACTAGGCAAAATTAAATTGGAACACCGGAGCGTACGAGGGTACGTGAGGATTTCAAAATAAATTTTAATAAATACCTATTCAAACTCACTCAGCTTGAAAAGATTGGCCTAGAACAAGGCAAATTTTTATTAAAAACACCGGAGTGTACATGTGTACATGAGGATTTTTTAATAAAAATTTAACGCCGTCTTTCTCTATCCAGCTAGCTTAAAAAGATTGGCTTAGAGCAAGGCAAAATTTATTTTGAATACCGGAGCGTACGGGGGTACG
>CAKPDW010000008.1 GCA_934149115.1 uncultured Clostridia bacterium | reverse complement strand
ATATCAATATTACCTTCAATGTGCTCTTTTGCAGTTTTTATTAAATATTTTGAAGGTTTTAATCCATCAACATCTTGTAAACCAATTGCAGTTTCCCATACTTTAGTTTTCTCTATTTGATTTGGTTCACCCTGTTTTATATATTCAGACAATTCTAAATTCCAATCTTTTTTATCATTCATAATAAAACCTCCTACATATAAATTATACCATTTTTTCTACCCAAAATCAATTTCAAAGTGCAAATTTTGCACTTTGAAATACTAAAAATTGCACTTTGAAATTATCCTAAATAATATTCAATCATTCTTGCATATTGATCTTGTGCATTTAAACAAGTATCAATTAAATATCCTTTTTCAGTTTTATTTTGATATTCTTTTAATCCTCTATAATAAAATAACTTATCCTGATCCATAATAATAAATGGCACTATATTATTTTTCAAACATTCCTTAAATGCAATTATTCTACCTATTCTACCATTACCATCTTGAAATGGATGTATTTTTTCAAATCTTGCATGAAATTTAATTATCTCTTTTATCGTCACATTAGCTAACGAATTATACCATTCCATAAGCTTTTCCATATCTTTTGGTGTTTGCTTTGGAGATGATGTTTTCATGTTTCCTGCCACATTTGCTAATTTTTTATAATCACCAACATTGAACCATTCTTTTCTGCTATCCATAGTTCCTTCTTTTAATATTTTATGAAATTCTTTAATTATATCCTCATTCAAATCTTCATTTGCAATCTCTAACATATAATCAACTAATTTAAAATGATTAGCTGTTTCTAATATGTCATCAACACTTGCAACTGTTTCACTTTCAAATAAAATAGTGTTCGTTTCATAAATATCTCTAGTTTGATCTTCTGTTAGTTTGCTTCCTTCAATATGATTTGTATTATATGCAAAAATAATTTGTGTATTATGATATAAATTTCCTTTTAAGCCCATTTCTTTTTGTTCTCTTAAAACTTCTAATACATTAATTTTTGAAATATCAAATTTCTCTTTATCATTTATTAGTTCATCAACTGTTATATTAAATGTTTCTGCTAATCTTTTTAATGATTCTATATTAGGTTCAATTGTTCCAGCTTCATACTTAGATATTGTTCCAGGTTCAACGCCTAATATCTCTGCAATATCTTTTTGCGTCATTTTTTTTGATTCACGATATTCTTTTATCTTATTTCCAATTCCCATAAAATCACCTACTTTTTTAATCTATTTATATTATATCATATTGTTTCCAAAAAAGATAGTAAATATATATTGCTTTTATTATGTATTCCATAAGCGACATAAAGAACCAAAGGCTAATCCTTTGGTTCTTTGTATAATATTAATATTTTAAATATTCTTATACTTATCTCTTATGCATAAAATTACAGCATATTCATGTTTGCAATTATTCAGATATGGACAATTGCACTCCATCTTTTGTACTTTATTTTCTTCATTCATTATTATATTCACTTCGTATTCTTTGCCAAATTCAGACCCTTGTACAAATGCTATATATTTTTTTAAACTTTTGTTCAAAGAATACACCATGTTTTTTGAATAGTAATCCATTCCTCTAATTTTTATCTGTGGTTCAAATAACTCCTCTATTTCATCACTGTATATGTCTATATTAATTCCTTTATCAGCAATATTCCAACAGATTTCGGGTTCTTCGTAATCTGATAAATCTTCGTTCACTCCTAGTATTTCATTAATTATTTCTTTATAATTTTTTATTATTTCTTTTTCTTTTAGTTCTAATAATGCTTTATAAATTTCACTTGGCAATTCTTCTTTTTTTATACTCGTTCTATTTATCCATTCTTTTATTGTATTTAATGCAGAATTTCTTGGTTGCATTGTTTTTGATTTAAGTCCTGCTACAATAAATTCTTTTCCTTTGCATGGATACTCTTTCAATGTCTGTATAATAAAACTCAAATTATTGCTATACTCATCCAAAAGTCCCATTATTGCTTTTGGTTCTGCATAATGTTCTTGTAATTTTATTGCATTACTTAATATCTCTAAACTTTTATCAAAATATTCATCTTTTTGTAGTAAATACTCCAAGCAATAATATTTTTCAACTGGATTTTCTTTGAACTTTTCAAAAACCTCATCATCTAATTTAATTTTTGAATTAGATTTCAATATCTCAATTACTTGTCTTAATTTTCTTTCTTCTCTAATTTCTTTTTTTAACGTATTATAGACCTCATCACTATCTAACAATTCTACTATTTTCTTTGATATTGCTATATCTTGTTGACTTTTCTTTCCCTTACTAAATATGTATTTTAATATCATTATTGGAATATTATAATAATCAACATTATCTATATGTTTTTCAAAATGCTTTAAGAAGGCTTGGAATATTTCGAGATAATTTTCATAAAATGAAATTCCTTTAAAGTTTTTCTCTTTTATTAGTCCTTCCATTATATCGCATATACCTTTAAATTCTTCATTTGATAAATTTGTTCTTTTTAAAACTTTTAATAAATTAATTTTATTAGCAACTTCATAAGCTAAATATCCTAATCCAATTCCATTATCACAGCCACTTGTTATTAACCATTCATTTATTCTCTCATCTTCGTTTTCTAATGAATCAACTAAATAAATTTTTCCCCATCCATATACTTTCTTCGCTAGCATGAATCTAATATCATTAGCATTGGGTATATTACTTAAAGCAATATCAACATACAACGTGAATTCATCGCATAATGCTAATTTTTCTACAAGTTCAATGATATTCTCGTTATCGGAAAAATCAAATAATCCTAACATGGAAATTCCTATTTTAACTGCTTCAATATTCACAGAATACAGTACTAAAAAAATTCCAAATTTAAATAATAAGCTATTGTCTATGTCGCTTGAATTCGCTATTATCCAACCTAAGAAACTATCTAGAATTGATAAAAAAGTTTTATCGTTATTTTTATAATATTCATTTATACTATTTGCAATAATTTCTATATAATCATCTTGTAAATCCTTTATACTATTTTTTAAAAAATCCAACTGCTCTTTGTCTACTTCAATTTTGGAATGGAAATACATTATTCCATCTAATGCCCCTAATGCAAATTTAAATTCATCAGTTTGATATCCAATGTATTTATCTAAGTTAAAATCCTCTTTTAGTATTCCGTTTTCTTTTATATTTCTATTAATATAATCGTAAATGCTTTCCAACTTCTTCACCTACCATATGAAATTTTAATTCAACTTTTTATCTAATTTTTCTAATGCTAATTCATATTCTGGTCTTCCAAAATCTACTGTTTGAACAATCTCTCCATTCTTGAACATTTCCATAAACTCATCAATTGTAACCCACTTATATGCTATGGCTTCTCCATCTGGCAATGTGATTTCTTCGTCTTTTATATCTCTTTTAAATAACCATAAATCTTTAAAATCCTGTGGCACTTTTTCACTTTTAATTTCTTTTAAATATATCGCTTCTTTTTCTGTAAATTCTATTCCTAATTCTTCTCGTAATTCTCTTAGTATTCCTTCTAAACTACTTTCTCCTTTTAAGATTGAGCCTCCACTACATTCCCACATTCCACCGTGTTTCTTTGCTGGATTTCTTTTGTCTATTAAAATTTTGTTTTCTGGGTTCAATATTATTCCGTTTACTACTATGTGATATTCTCCTTCTTTTAATTGTGTTACTCCTCTTTCTGCTGTTTTTCCAATTTTATTTCTATTTTCATCGTACAAATCCCACAATTCTCCCATTTTAATTCTCCTTTTTTATTAAATTTCTTTGAGTTTTTTTAATTCATCATAGACTAAATGTGTAGGTAAACCAACTATGGTATTATAATTTCCAACAATTTTTTCTACAAATACGCAAAATTCATTTTGAATTCCGTATGCTCCTGCTTTATCCATAGCATGTCCTGTGTCAATCCATTTTTCTATTTCTTCGTCTGATATCTCTTTTAATAGAACTTTTGACTCATCATATGTATTGTATTCTCTTATTTTTCCGTCTTTTTCTGAAAGAATACATAAGCCTGTTTCTATGGAATGTGTTCTATCTCCTTCTATTAATTCTTTTATCATTTGTTTGGCATGTTCTCTATTGTGTGGCTTTCCATATATTTTACCGTTTTTTGTAACTATTGTGTCTGAACCAATTACAATTCTATCTCCCTGTGTTTTATCAAATACGTCTTTTGCTTTTATGTATGCTAATCTTTTTACTTGTTCTGATGGTGTTAGCCCTTCTTGTAAGTTTTCGTCTGCTCCACTTACTTGTATTTCAAATTTTGGAATTATTAGTCCTAATAATTCTTTTCTTCTTGGTGAACCTGATGCTAATATAATTTTCACTTTTATTACCCCTTTCTGCTCTTTAAATATAGTTAAACATCACTTCTGGATATAATTATACCGTATGCGATAATATTTGCCAATTCTTTTATTTCGCATACGGTAGTATATTAAATATTATAAAAATATGTTGATTCTAAATCTGCTTCGTGTAAAATTAAAGCAAGTGGGAATTTTTTAAACGCTTGCCCTAATGTATTATAAACTTCTTTTGGTTCTGTGAATCCCATATGCCAACGAATACAGTATTTTTCTTCAACTGTTAATTTCATATACTCTGTAATCATCATAACTGATTTTTCACCATGTCCATATGGTATTGTGTCATCAACTGTATAATAAGGTACTTTTTCCCATTCTCCTCTTTCATTTTTTGCATTTCTATAATCTACTTTGTAAAAGTTTGCTTTACAAATATCATGTAATAATGCAATTATAATTAATGTATCATCTGAAACATTTAAGTCTAAAACTGAATTTTTTACTTTATGTTTTAATATTTCATATACTTTCATACTATGCTCTAATAAGCCACCTTCAAAGCTTCCGTGGAATCTTGTACTTGCTGGTGCTTTATAAAAGTCTGATTTTTCTAAGAATTGAATTAAATCTTCTATTCCATCTCTATTTGTACTTCTTAATAATCTAATAAATTCTTCTTTCATTTTCTACTCCTTTTCTTCTGGCAATATCTCATTTCCAACTACTTTATAAACTCCTTGTAATTCATTTTTTAAAGTATTATACATAGTTGCTCCTATATGTGTATCGCCTGCTTCATATTTAGCAATTTCCGCTTCTATATCCATTACTTTAAATCTATGTGCTGACTTTGATGTGTAATAATTATACATATAAATTGGTGTATATGTAACTGAATCTATACTGATTTTTCCGTCTTTCCCTGCTTTGGTTAATTTTATATCTAAAATAACTGATTGTCTTGAATTATCAGCCTTTTGTCCAGACATAAAATTTCCTAATGAATAAATTACAAATCCGTCTTTTGTTGTTCCATCTGGTAATGTAACTGTTCTTTTTTCCATAGGTTCTAAGCAATGTGTATGACTTCCTAATATTAAATCAGCTCCATTTTGAAATAAGAAATCTGCTAATTCCTCTTGTTCTGATGTTGGTGTTAATTTATATTCTTGCCCCCAATGCATGTTTACACAAACTACATCAACATTTTCTTTCTTAACATTCTCAATGTCTTTCTTTATTTCATCTTTGTCAATCATATTAATTGCAAATTCTTTTCCTTCAGGTAATTCGATTCCATTTGTTCCATATGTATAATCTAAAAATGCCATTTTGATTCCATTAACATCTTTAATTAAATATTTTTCACTATCTTCTTCTGTTGCATAAGTTCCCATATGTTCAATTCCAGCTTTATCAAGTTCTGATAATGTATTGACTAAGCCTGAAAATCCTTTATCTAAACAGTGATTATTTGCTGTTGCTAAAATGTCGAATCCTAATTCCTTTAAATCTGTAGCCAATTGTTCTGGTGCATTAAATAAAGGATAATTGCTATACCCTGCAGATTTACCAGCAAAATTAGCTTCTAATGTTCCAATCGCAATATCTGCATTATCAAAATACTTTTTAATATCTTCAAATGTATACGAAAAATCGTATGAATCTGTTGAAGCATTATATGCATCAAAGAAATTAGTATTATGACAAAGCACATCTCCAGCAACTGTCATATTAATTGTTATATCTTCTTTTGGAACATCTGCAACTGTTTCTGTATTATTGTTCTCATTTTCAATTTTGCTCTTTTCCTTATTTTGAACAGCATGTATTCCCCAAATAATGATAATAGTTAAAATTGCAATTATTAAAATTTTTTTCATAAACAAATTCCCCTATATTAAATTTATTGCAATTCTATCACATAAATCGACACTTATCAACATCAGAAGCTTTTAAAAGTTTCTGTATTTTATAATTTACAGACTTTTAAAAGCTTCTATAATTTTATCTTTTTCAGGATTATCTTCAACATTCACTAAAATTAATCCTTTATTATATATAACATTAATTTCTGTATCATTCACAGATGGCATTATTACTTTTCCTTCTTCTTTTGCTAATTTTAAATTTGACATAGTTAATTCATTTGTGCTATCTTCATCAAATTTATATATTTGAATTAAAGAATCAGAAATCATGTATGAAACACCTTTACTTGCCCCAATTAAATCACATTCTGTGTTTTCTGTTTCTAAATCTACCATTACACCTGCTTCTTTTAATTTATTTTTGAATTCTTCAATTGTATCAATCTCAGCTTTTTGCTCTTGAACTTTGTCTTCATTTTTTATCTGTTCTTTATTATATAAAAAAATTCCCATTCCAGCTGAAATTATTATCACAATAACTAATATTATAACAATAATCTTACTATATTTTTTCATCTTTTCATTCCTTTTCATATTAATCTTCTTTTATCTCAATATTATCTAACGCAAATTTAATACTGTCATTTATAAGATCATTCACTGATGATAATCCGTTTTGTGCTACAATTGTTCTTAATTCTTCTAATAAATCTACTTCTAACCTACAGGTCATTTGTACATATTCTTTTCTTGGTCTTTTTCTTACTATAAAATCTGGCACAATATCACCTCCATAAATCTTCATTTTATTTTTTTATGCACCTACTGGTATATTGTCTATAAGATAATTGTTAGTATCTTTCTGTACTAGTAAGTTTATTTCTGGAATTGTAAGGAAAAATAATACAATTAATGAAAACACTATAGTTATTAAACATATATATTCACATATCTTTTTATTTCTTTCTTTAGTAAATTTGTTACTATTTAATTTTATACAAAATGCAATAAAATATATCAATCCTAAGATTTTTAACAACTCTGAAATACCAATTATATAAAAGAAATTAATAGCTCCTAATAAGGTTGTTATTACTCCAAATATAATTATTTTGCTTTTTATTTTTTCTTTTTCCTCGTCTTTTTTTGATTTTAAATATTTAATTACAAACACAAAAAAGATTAAAAGAAATATAATTTCCATTCCCAAAATTGAAAATCCTATTATCTTAGGAGCATACCAATAAAAATTTTTTTCAACATATGCATAAGTATAATTTTTACAAATTACTAATAACATTAAAAATAAAATCAAAACTTTTCTTAAAACTTTTTTCATATTTTCTTCCTCTTTCCTATTCTATCATACAAATCATACTTTTTTCAATAAAACATTAATTACTTCATTCATTAATTCTTTTTTCAATATGTTCCAATTTAACCTGTATGTTTGAATCAACATTATTTTTTTTAATAATATTTAACAACGCATTTATACTCTCTTTATTTTTTTCTTCATCCTCTTTAACGTTCGTATTCATAATTATCTGCTACCTCCTTAACCTTATCTTTTATGTTCTCCTTTTCCAAAAGCTCATTATCAATTTGTGATAATTCTTTTTCTAGTTCCTCCATAACACTATATGGTAACCTTCTGTCTATCTTTTTTCTTGATAATTGCCAATAACGAGAAGCATTTCTCCTCAAGTCACTTTTTCCTACTTGATTATCCATATGTTCTTCAATATTATCTTTTATTTCTTGCAATAATTCATTAGTTGATTGCTTATCTCCACCTGTTGAATTAAATATTAAATTTAACAATTTAGGATCAAGCGATTTAAAATAATTTTTAAGTCCTTCCTCTTTTTTCAACATATCTTTTTTCTTCTTTTCATTATATATATCTTCATGAAAAACATATATAGTTTGAGGTATAGAACTGTTATCACTAACAGTTTTCAAAATATTGTTAAATTCTATCGAATTAACTTTTCTATTAGTCATTACTGCCGTAGATTCTAGTTTATCATCTCCATTTTCTTCTAACGTTGAAATTGTCACTTCATTATATGCCCCTCCACAAGTATACTGTGAAACAGATGCCAAATCACTAGAAGCAATGTACGTCTCTTCATAATCAGAAAAACCAGCATCTCCAAAATTCATCTTCTTAATTCTGTCTGAATTAAAATTTGAATAAATATATGTAAAATCATTCAGACCATTACAAAAAGTATCAAAATTTTCTTCTGTTATTTGCGAACAACAACATCTAACATGGTTACCTTGAATAGGTCCTGTATGTGATAAAAACACAAAATCTGCTCCCATCAATTCTATTACTCTAACACCATTTATCCTGTGCACTTGTATTCCATCTATCTTAGACAATTCTTCATCAGACATACTTTCATAATTAGTAAAAGCATTTACATACCCTTCTCTATACTCTTGAACTATTTTTTCTTCTATATTACTTCCAATTTTTCTAATTCTTTTTAAATCTTCTGAACCTATCATTTCAATACAATCATTTAAGATACCTTTTAATGCCTTTTGATCAGACATTTCATTTATCGTTGATATCAAATCTACAACATCTTCTAAAGATTTATTTTTCATAGAATAATCTGTTCCATTTCCTAATTTCGTAATTTTATAAATACTACTATCTCTAACTAAAATTTCGCATATAGCTTGCTTTAATTCCAAATTTGATGTAGCACTCTCTAATACTTCTGCATAATAAGCTTTTTCAATCTCATTCATATTTTTAAAATCTTGAATATTTTTTATTTCAAATTTATTATCCAAATTTATTAACTCATTCCATCTATCTTCAAAATCACTTTTCTCATCACCAGAAAACTCCTGAAAATTTCCTACAATTTCATTATATAAATTTGCAAATTCATTATATTCACATATACTTTTATACAATCCCTCATGAAAATCCAATCCATTATTGTCTTTTCTAAAATTATAATATTTTTTGAAACCTTCTAAACCGTTATTTTCTTGATTTATTTCATATAATTTATCAATAATAAATTTCATATTTCTCATTGTAGGATATTTCTCCAAAAAATTCATTTCTAAAAAATCAGAATTAATTCCATTAACAAACAATGCTTGTATTATATCTTTATCAAAATTACTATCTAACTCCGTAATTAATGAATATGCTGCTTGATTAGACGAATCAATATATTTTTCAAATTTTTTTCTTCCTAATACAGCATTACTTTGAATTATTTCCTCAACATTAGAATATGGCATAACTGATTGATTATGTACAAAAAGCTCATTAACAAAAGTATTATACATGCTATCTGGGGTTTTATTCATAATAAAAGCTTTTAATTCCTCACTCATATTACAATTTATCCAATCAGAAACTTCTAAAGAAATATCTAAATCTTCAATTAATTTAATTTTATCTGTATCACTCATTGTTGAATTTATTGCATCAAAAGCATATACTAACAGTCCTTCTTTTTTTAACACATCAGCCTTATTTTTCACATCAATATTTTCATTTAAAAAAGCTTGTTTTTTCTCATAAGCCCATTCTCCTTTTTCATTCTGATACACTTTGTTTGCAATATCATATAATGAAATTTCGCTATCTCTTTGACTATTAATTTCTTGTAATCTATCATTATCTAAGCTTTTAACTTTTTGATAATATTCCATAGGAAAAGCATCAATAACTCTTGTTCCCAATTCTGTTTTTAACAATTTCTCAACATCTATATTTTTTATTGCCATTTCATATACTTTGTTACTATCTTCTTCAAATATATTAATATGGTTATTTAAAAAATCTAATTTATCATCTTCTTCAAGCAATGCAACATAATATAATAAATTTTTATCATCATGTAATTTTTCTACAACATCAGCATCTTGTAAAGCAATAGATATAACGGCTGGATTCATCGAATTCTCACTCAAACCAGCTACACCTTCAACCTCTATATTTCCTTTTAAAATTTTCTTTTTCAAATTATTAGCCCTTGCATAATTTATATATTTCTGTGCTATTTCCTTTACCTTTTGAAAATATTCATTCATAAAATTTCTCCTATGTAACTTTACAAAAATCTTACTTTAATTTTAAAATTTCACATTCTTTTATATGATTTATTTATTATAACATATACTTAATTATTATAATATTAATTTTATACTTTTCCTCCATAAAAAATCTAATAATACTATGACTTTATAGTACACATCTTAGTTCATGTACAGTAACCTTTTGTACATTTAAAAGATTAGAACAAATCTGAAAATTTTCAATCTTTACTCTACTCTTTATATTTTTCTATAAAATTGAAATTTTCAGTAAATTTGTTCGAGCGCGAAAATTTATTTTATAAATTTTCTGTGCAATTTTTTATATAATAGAAAAGTCAGCATGACTTTCCTATTATATAAACTAAAAAAGAACCAATAGGTCCTTTCTAGTTTATTTTACATCTTTATAATTATTATACTTTTTATACGTAATTATAGCAATTAATGTTATAGTTAAAATACTAATTATGATTAATGTCATATTAACTCCAGCATATGGAAGTTTTCCTTTAGCAATTGTATTATCTAAAGAAGTGCCTGAAGAACTATCTTTTACTGTGACATTACAAGTAGCTTTTTTTGTACCATCCACATTAGATACCGTTATTATTGCACTTCCAATAGCTTTAGCTATAATTTTTCCATTTTCAACAGTCACAATATTCGAATTACTACTAGTCCACACTAAATTTTCATAAGTTGCATTATTGGGTAAAACAGTAGCAATAAGAGTTTCAGTATTACCTACATATAGTACTAAAGAGGTCTTGTTTAACGAAATCGATGTTATTGGAATTATATCATTTTTTTCAGAAGCATCCTTTTTTATTACAGATACAATACAGGTATCTTTATATTGTCCATCTTCTGTCGAAACAGTAATTATTGTATTTCCAATACTTTTTGTAGTTACCTTTCCATTTTCAACAGTAGCAACATTCTCATCACTACTTGACCATATAATTTTTGTAGACGAAGGCATTTCAATAAAGCTAACTGTTAAGGTTTCACTTGTATTTTCTTCTAGTGACAACTCATGCTTATTTAATTGAATAGCCCCAATTGTTGTAGGAAGATCTTCGCTATTAGATAACGTTTTAAACTCTATTCCATTTTGCTGTGCATATGTTTGTGTTGTAGAACCTTCATATCCATATAATACTAAATTAGAATTTCCATATTCAAATACTCCTGATGAATAACTAATATCTTTAGAATAAACTCTTACTTTTTCCAGTTTAGAACAACTAGCTAATGCACGTGAGCTAATTGACTTTACATTTTCTGGAATATTAAATTCTGTAAATCCAGTTTCCTGAAAAGTACTGTTTCCAATACTTACAATCTTTGATGGTATATTTATTGACTTTAATTTAGTACACTGTAAAAATGTTTGCATATCAAGGAAATTTAAACTTTCTGGTAATTTAACTGTTTCCAAATTATCACATTTTACAAAAGCTAATAATTCTATTTTTTCAATTCCTTCACTAATTATAAGATTTTT
This sequence comes from uncultured Clostridia bacterium, assembly GCA_934149115.1. Lineage (GTDB taxonomy): Bacteria > Bacillota > Clostridia > TANB77 > CAG-508 > UMGS1994. The sequence continues at coordinate 20,514 of CAKPDW010000008.1, read as the reverse complement.
TATTGTATGTCCATTAGTTGAATTTCTACTTTCATCAAAAGCATGAGAACCTATAGTAACAACATTATGTCCATCTATTGTACTTGGAATTGTTAAATTGCTTTCAGTTCCATTATATGCCGTTATGGTTGCATTTCCATTAGCATCTAATGAGTATAAAAAATCGGATGCTCCATACGATTTTATAGCAAATATTAATATAATAAACAAACTAATCAATAAAGTTCTATATATAATTTTTTTCATTTGTAATCTCCTCTATTTTTATTCTACAATACATTTTTTCCTTTTTCAATAAATATACATATTTTTATATGATTTCTTTCTTTGCAAATTTCTGTACATTGTTATTTTTATATACTAGAAAGTTCGGAGAACTTTTTCTAATATATAAAAAGATGATGTTTTTTAACACCATCTTTTATTGTAACTACATCAATCTGCACATTGATGTAGATTATTTAATTAAAATCCTGTTATGCTCGCATTTGGATATGCTTCTCTTAATTTATTCATAAACCTCTTTGCAAAATCTTGATCTCCATGATAGTAAACAATTGTAATCTCACCATGAAAATCTTTATTTTTTCTTATTTTGCTTCCACAATTATCTACCAAATCACTTAAAAGATAAATATGGGAATCATCACTAATATCAATCTTATTAAAAGCATTTGCTATGTCTGTAATGGCTCCTATATTATAAAAAATCGGATCCTCTCCATTAACAAACTCTGTAATATCTTCAGCAAATACATACTTTTTTCCAGATGCAGATTTGATTTTTCTTAGAACATCATTCTGAAAATCAACCATACTTCCAGAAAAATCAGCCAAAACGTATGATTCCTTTGATTCATCCGAATCCTTTTTCATATTCTTTTTCAAAGTCTCAGCTATTCCATCAGTTGTTTTATCTTTCGGTCCCTTAAACCAATCTTCTTCATCATCCTTATCAATTTCAGAAACAACATAACCAGGTTTTTCATTACTAAAAACTACTTCATCATATTTTATCCAACCCAATCTATGTCCACCACTTTCAGCTCCTTCAATATGAGCCATGCATAACTGATTATCATTAATTGTTGGAATATTAAATTTAGAAGCACTTTCATTGAAATAAGATTTTTCAATATTTCCATCCTGATCTAATATAGAATAACCATTTAACCGAACATGAAACATACCTTCGCTAACATCTGTATACTGATTTTCATCACATACAACATTATGCTTGCCAGCTCCTGTACACTCAGATTTTTCCCAATATACCGTTCCATCTGAAACAGCATACCACTCAGTATCATTATCAACAACAACCTCATCAGCATTAACTGCCACTCCATACATCATAGGTAAAAACATAGTTAATACCAAAATTAAAAAAGCCTTTAACATATTCGTCATATTGTTGACCACCTTTCATAATTATATTAATAATATATATGAAAAGTACCCTTGTGCAGAGAGTACTTAATACAATGTATACGACTAGTGAATATTATATCAAAGCGCGATAATTATGTCAACCAATGTTCAGCTTAAATTTTATCTCAACTTTTCTTTACTATACATTTTTAAAGGAACCCAATAATGGATTCCTTTAATTTTTTAGTCTTTTCATTTAAGAAATTGGTGTGAAGCTGTTTCGTAGCTTTGATGTCTCATATTTTCATTTGCTTGAAATTCAGCATTCAATCTTTTTTGTTCCTTTTTTATGATTTCAATTTCTTCTTTGGTTAATTTTGGTGGAGTTATAAGTTTTACTCTACCTCCTGATTTTTCAACAATTTCTTTTTCAAATATTTTTTTCAAATCAGCCATATTATTTCCTCCAAATTATTGTGCAGTCAATAGATACTATATGTGAATTCCTATAAAGGAAATTGTTTTATTAAATTAGCTAAGCTAAATATATAATTACCTTACCATAAATTTCATCCAAAAACAATATTCTTTAATCTTTTTAGATAATCAAACAAAAAAGAAATAATATTTTTTCTCTCACACCACTACTAAAATATTTTTCACAAGTATTAATTCCCCAAAATAGATATTTTAAAAATTTTCTTATAAATTTGACATATAATAAAATTGATGTTATATTAACATCAGTTAGCAAATCAATGAAGTCACGAAGATTTGTATGGAGATATGTGTCCGCATATCTCTATTTTTTTGCTCAAAGCAAATGCAATTGTTTCCTACCATCAAAAAACAATAATAATAAAAAAATATTTATGGCAAAAAAAGAAGTAGTTTTATTTAACTACTTCAAAATTTTACTTGGTGGCTTCAACTGGAATTGAACCAGTGACACAAGGATTTTCAGTCCTCTGCTCTACCAACTGAGCTATGAAGCCAAAATAAAATTAAAACTATCTAGATAACTAGATAGTTTCTGGCGACCCGGAACGGGCTCGAACCGTCGACCTCTAGCGTGACAGGCTAGCGTTCTAACCAACTGAACTACCGGGCCAAAATGGTGGTCGCTATAGGGCTCGAACCTATGACCTCCTGCTTGTAAGGCAGATGCTCTCCCAGCTGAGCTAAGCGACCATTTTGTCAGTCTCTCGCTGACATGACTAAGTATACTAGATTTTGCCTTTCTTGTCAATATGTTTTTTAAACTTTTTTTATTTTTTTACAAAAAATTTTGAAAGTGCCTCACAATCGTTGATATATTGGCACTTTCATCTTATAACTTTTTTTATTTTTTTAATGTTTCTATTGCTTTTTGTAACTGTGTATCATTTTCTTTTGTATTTTCTACACCTTTTTCTTGTTTTAATTCTACTTCTTCGTCTGGTGTTATTCCAACTTTGTTTATTTTGTTTCCATTTGGTGTGAAATATTCTGATACAGTTACTTTTAATGCTCCACCAATTTTTTCTCCTAAAACGTCTGGATAAACTTCTTGTATAACTCCTTTTCCATATGTTTGTGTTCCTATAACTTTAGCCACACCATAATCTTTTAGTATTCCTGTTAGAATTTCTGATGCACTTGCTGTATATTCATTTACTAATACTACTACTGGCATATCAATTGTTTTACTTGTTTTTGATTCTTGAGTTGTTCTTTTTCCGTTTTTGTCTTCTGTAATTAATAATGTTTTATCTGAATCTACAAATAAATCTGCAATATTTAATGCTGAATCTACATATCCACCTGTATTATTTCTCAAATCAACAATTAGTGATGTTGCTCCATCATTTTTTAAACTCTCATATGCTGACTTGAATTCTTCATAACTTGTGTCTGTAAATGAATCAAAATCAATATATCCTATATTGTTATCTAACATCTCTGATTTTATTTTGTATACTTTGATTTCAGCTCTTTCTACTTCAATCTCTAGTTCTTCATTATCTCTTAATACTTTTATTTTAACTTTTGTTCCAGCTTCACCTTTTATTTTTGAAGAAATATATTCTGATCCTTTTGTTGATACGTCTTCTGAATCAATTTCTTTTATTATATCTCCTGCTTTAATACCTGCTTTAGCTGCTGGTGTATCTTCATCAATTGTTCCTATAATTACAGTTTCATTAGAATTTTTTAATTGAGTCATATACACACCTATTCCAACAAATTCAGATAATGATGAATCCAAATCATCCCACTCGTCTTTTGTTAATAATTCTGTATATTCATCTCCTAATCCTGATACATACCCTTTTAAAGCTCCTTGTTCTAGCTTTTCTTCATCTACATCACCTTTATATTTTTGGTCAATAACTGTTCTTAAAAGATCTAATTGATCAACAATATCGTTAGAAGATTGATAAGTATTTACAATTGCTCCTTTATGTTTTAAATATTCTCCATACAAAAATATTGTTCCACATAAAGTAATAACAAATGTAATCATAACAGCAATAATAACTTTTACTTTTACGTCATATTTTTTTTCTTCGTCATCCATTTATATCTCATCCTTTCAAAATTTTAGGGCGCTGAAAAACGCCCTTTTTCTTCATAATTTTATCTATGGTAAATAATTACGTGGATTAACACGATTATTAAATCCTCCTGGACTTGTTCTAACTTCAAAGTGTAAATGTGCTCCTGTCGAATTTCCTGTACTTCCTACTCTCATGATTTGTTGACCTTGTGAAACTTTTTGTCCTGGTGAAACACATATTGAACCTGCTTGACCATGCGCATATAGAGTATATGTACCATCATGATGATCTATTAATATATAATTTCCATAACTATAATTTAATGCAAGTGCTAATATTACAGTTCCAGATTTTACAGCATATACTGGTTGACCTGCTATTCCTCCAGAACCAAAATCAACTCCTCCATGATATGAACCATTAGAATAATATAATCCTGTTGTTATTTTAGCATATGCTGATGGAACAGGATATATGAATCCTCCTGGATTTGATGAAGGACTTGAACTTCCACCATTATTTGAATTACCTGTATTTCCAGTATTCCCAGTATTTCCTGAATTGCTATTATTATTTTTGCTATTATTTTTAGCAATTTCATCAGCTCTTCTTTTCTCATCAGCTTGTGCTTTTTTAATAGCATCTCTAATTGCTGTATCCTGTGCTTGCATCTCTTCTATTTGTTTTTGCAAATCTTGATCTTCTGCACTAAGCTGTGCTACCTTTTGACTTTTTTCATTTTTAGTAACATCTAAAGCACTTTTTTTATTTTGTTGCAATTCTCTATCAGATTCTAAAGTCTTTTTACTTTCTTCTAATGCATTTTTGGATTCTTCGATCTGATTCTTAGTATCTGAAATAGTTGTAATTAATTTCTGATCAGAATCTGCTAATTGCTCTATTAAATAATAATTTGATAAGAAATTAGTTAAACTTCCTGAACTTAATAACACATCCAAATATGATGTACTTCCAGCTTTATATGAAGCAATTAATCTCTTTTTTAATAATTCTTCTTTTTCTTCTAATTCTTTCTGCTTTTGTGCAAGCTCTTGTGTCATTGTATCAATCTTTGCTGTTGTGTCATCAATTTCAGATGTTAAATCATCAATCTCATTTTCATAACTTGCTATTTTAGCATTTAACTCCTCAACTTCTTTCTGAACTGCCGTCATTTGAGCTTGTACTTCTTTTTTTTCATTTTGTGTTTCATTGATTTCACTTTGATTTGCTTGTCGCTCTTTAATCAAATCTGAACTTGATTTCTCATCAGCATATACTATAAAACTTTTTCCTAGAACAACAAGAATTAAACTAATTACTAAAATAGTAACAATCCCTTTTTTTCTTAAGTATTTCAATCTAACTTCCTCCTAATTATTTTTAGTAGTAATATATGGTAATGGGTCAACATATTTTCCATTAACTCTTACTTCGAAGTGAGCATGTGGTCCTGTAGAATATCCTGTACTTCCTACTTTCAAAACTTCATCGCCTCTTTTCACTTCTTGACCTACTTTAACTAGTATCTCTGAACCATGTGCATATAAAGTAGAAACTCCACCACCGTGATTAATCAAAACCATATTTCCATATGCTTTATTAAACTCAGCTTTTGCAACTACTCCATCATTTGCTGCTATAAAAGTATCACCTATTGATGCTGAAATATCAACACCAGTATGCAATTTATATACTCCTGTTATTGGATGAGTTCTCATTCCAAAGTTCGATGTGATTTTTGTATGTCCTGGAACAGGCCAAGCCATTTCTCCTCCAACATAGTCATATCCTATATTTAAGGTTGCTGCTGTTAAAATTTCTGTTTCAACTCTTTTAATTTCTGTTTGCATTTCTGTTATATCATTTGCATATTTAGCTTCTTCACTTGATAATTGTGAAATATAATTATTTTTTATAATTATCATATTTTCAAGAGCTACTTCCTTATTTTCACTTTCTTCTGTCGTTTCTGTTAACTGTTTTTTTTGTTTCTTTAGTTCTAATCTTGCCATTTCTAAATCTTTCTTTTGAGTTTCAATCTTTTTTAGCATTTCTTGATCTGCTTCAACAATTTTAGAAATCATATAATAATTAGAAATAAAATCTGATAAAGAACTAGATTGCAATAACATATCTAAATAAGTTGTATCTCCTGCTTTGTATGATGCCACAAGTCTTAATTCTAATTGTTTTTTTTGTTTATTATAGTCTTCAACTGCAATATTAAGTTGATTTTCTGTTTCTTCAATTTTACCTTGCAATTCTTTTTTTTGTGTTTGTAATAGTTGCACTTCCATTTGTTGTGATGTTATCTCCTCATTTAATTGAGCCACCTCATTAACCAATTCAGATACATCGGACTGTATAATTTCAATCTGCGCATTTGATGCCTCTAACTGGCTTTGCAAATTAGCTTGTTGATCTCGTAAATTTGAAACATAATCTGAAGAAACTTTTTTAGAAAATAACAATAATAATGTTATGTTAATACCTATTATTACAATAATTTTCAAACTAATTTTTTTCAATCAAATTTTAAACCTCCAAATATTTCTTCATAGAAATACTACTTCCTAAAACACCTATTCCAATTCCTAATGTCATATAAACAATTAAAATAACTTGATACATATCTTTGAATGTTAATAATGTAACATTTATTTGTATACCCTTAAAAATATCAATAACTTTAGACATAACTAATGTATATCCACCATAAATCAACAAAATTGTTAACAATGCTGAAATTATACCTATAATTATACCTTCAACAATAAATGGCCAACGAATAAATGAATTTGTAGCACCTACATATTTCATAATAGAAATTTCTTTTCTTCTTGCATGAACTGTTAATTTTATTGTATTTGAAATAATAAATATTGAAATCGCAATTAATAAAATTAATAAAACTCCTGTAACAATTTTGATACCATTTGCTATATTAATTAATGCATTTATAGTTTTATCACTACTACGAATTTCATCAACATAATTCTTTCCATTAATCTGAATTTGACTAATTTTTTCTTGAACCTCTGCACTTTTTTCAAGTGATTTTAATTTAACTATTACAGAATCAGGAAATATATTATTATCGCCATCATAACCTTCCAAAACTTCCTGATTATCTTTTAACTTAACTTTCATTTCATCTAGAGCATCTTGTTTTGTATAAATAGTTGCAGATGCAACCCCATCAATACTGCTAATCATATCTCTAACTTCTTGAACTTCTTTGCTATCTGCTCCATCAATTATAAAAACTTGCATTCCTTGATCTTCTTCAATTGATTTCATTATATGATTAACATTCTCACCAATTATAAAAAATATACCAAACATCAACATTGTTGCCATCATAATACATAAAGATGCAATCGTCGACTTTTTATTCTTAAATAAATTTCTTATTCCTTCATTAACATGATAGGTTAAAATATTATATTTCACTTTTATCACCTTTTATCTTATTTTTTTAAATTTCTTCATATCCGCCTTTTCTGTCACTAATTATTCTTCCTTTATCAATATGAATAACTCTTTTTTTCATTTCATCAACTATATTCTTAGCATGTGTTGCCATAACAACTGTTGTTCCTCTTAGATTAATATCATTTAATAGATTCATGATTTCCCAAGCTGTATCTGGATCTAAGTTTCCAGTAGGCTCATCAGCAATAATCATAGATGGATTATTAACTAAAGCTCTTGCCAAAGCAACTCTTTGTTGCTCACCACCAGATAATTCATTTGGATACATTTTTGCCTTTGCACTCAATCCAACTAAAGATAATACCATCGGTACTTGTCTTCTAATATGTCTTGGTGTTGCTTTAACAATATACATTGCAAATGCAACATTTTCATATACTGTTTTATCAGGTAACAATCTAAAATCTTGAAAAACAACTCCCATACTTCTACGTAAAAAAGGTACCCTATTTGGTTTCAAAAATGTAGTATCTTTTCCATTTATTATAATGTTTCCTTTTGTAGGTTCTTCTTCTTTCAAAATTAATTTAATCAATGTAGATTTTCCAGAACCAGATGATCCAACTAAAAATACAAACTCACCTTTTTCTATTTTAAAATTTGCATTATGAACCGCTTCTGTCCCTGTATCATATACTTTACTCACATTCTTAAATTCAATCATTTTTTATCTCCTTACAATCTGACTAAATCTGCTTATTTACTACAATATAATATCAATAATATACATTATTTGCAATAGAAAATTTTGAAAAAAGTAGAAATATCATAGATTATGAATATTAAATATGAAATTTTTTCTTATTCATTTTTTCTTATTTTGAAACTCTAGTAAAAATTACATAAAAGTTTAAATTATTATTCATATATCAATCACATAAATCAAGCCTAATTGAGCTATTTTTTTAATACATAAATTATTTTTTATATACAGCAATTACAACTTTTTATGCTAAAAAACACAGCATCATAAAATGCCGTGTTTTTTATTTTTTATTTTGTAATTTTTCTTTAAAATAATTCATATAAAAATCATATTCCTGCATCTCATAGCAAATCAAATAAATAGCCTCTATTTCAGGATATTTTTTTCTTGCTTCATTAACTGCAAAATCAACAGCAATTTTTCCTCCAATTCCAACTGGACATCCATAGACACCCATACCTAAACATGGAAAAGCAATTCTCTTACAGCCAAAATCAACAGCCAAAGCCAAAGAATTTTCATAACATTCTCTCAATGTCTTTTCCTTATCTATCTTTGGAGAATCATACCACTTAGGAGCAACAGTGTGAATAATATACTTTGCTTTAGAATTATATCCCCTTGTTATCTGTGCTTCGCCTGTATCACAACCGCTAAATTCTTTGCATTTTTCAAGTAATTCTGGTCCTGCAGCTTCATGTATTGCACCATCAACTCCACCACCACCAAGTAATGACTTATTAGCTGAATTAACATATGCATCAACATTTAATTTTGTAATATCCCCTAAAATAATTTTAACAATACTTTCTTCTCTACCATAAACTGGTTCTGGTTTATCAAATTTTTTACTACTTGAACGTAAAACCTCATCAAATTTATCACACATTCTTCTTATATATGTATATCTCTTTAAATCAATTCTCCACTCAGAATTAATTGATTTTACACCATATAAGATACCAGCTAATCCGCCTGTGCACGCACCAATCGTATCAGTGTCTCCACCAAGATTGATTGCACCTATTATAGCTTGATTATAATTTTCAGTATTTAAAAACACCCATAAAACAGCCTCAAGAGTATCTACTACATATCCAGTTGTACGAATTGAATCTAATGGAAACTCTCTTATATTTTTCTTCAAAATACGACCATATAAATCCAATGCTCCTTTTGAAAAGCCAGTAAAATTATTATTTTGAATCTCTCTATAAGCATCAAACTTTGACTTTTTTTCTAACAATTTAATAGTATATAAAACATAAATATAGCAACCTAAAACACTCACTTCATGAGCATGTGTAATATAAGAAACTTTTTTAACAACATCTAATACATCCTTTGGTTGCAAATGTGCACTATAACAATAATACGCAATTGGCAACATTCTCATCAAAGAACCATTTCCATTACTATCCTCAGCTGATGAACCACTCTCAAAAGGTTTTCTTTCTTTTTCAAACTTAGCCAAAGCCATAAGTGTCGTTCTTCCTATATCGAACCTACTTCCTCCAGCTGTATAATCTGCTCTCTCCATCCAATTAACAAACTTATTTCCCATATCCTCTGTTGAAATTCCGTAACGCTGAATTATTGAATCCATTGTAGCAAGAGTCAATGATGTGTCATCTGACCAAGTTCCTTTAGGTTGATTATGACTACCTCTACCCAACATTTGAGTTACTGGAGCTTCTAACAATTTCTCTCTTTCCATAAATTCAACTGGAACGCCCATAGCATCCCCTATTGCAAATCCTATTATACCGTCTCTACTATTCATTTTTTACACCATCCTAAGCATCTATCCATTCTAATTCTTCTTTAAAATAATTTCTAACATCTCCATCTATACTAACCATATACTCATCATTTAAAATAGCTATTACAAATCCCCTTTCTCCAGATTCTAATACTTTGACATTATCACCTGTTTTTATGATTTTTCCATTTGTACTATCTTCTCTTTCAATAAAAAATCCCATTTAATTGGCTCCTTTCTTTCCAGAAAATTTATATTCAAATTCTCTTTGTGTAGCTAATAAAGACGAATGAATCTGTCCTGATGGACTATGAAAATATAATCCATTATAATATTCTAATAATAATAAATAATTTTCACGAGTTGCGAATTTATCTTTTGACATCAATTCTAACATTGATTTTATCAACGAATAATATGTAGGTACAACATATGCTGGTCTACTATATAACAAATTTTTCTGTCTTAAATATTCTATAGTTCCTAAGTCTGGAAAACGTTTCATAACTGTTCCAAATCTATTCTCCAAAAATTTAATTTCTTGATCTGCCTCTTTTCTAGGATAAAACAATTTACTATATAAAACCAAATTATATCCTATTTCGTCTTGTCCTTTCTCAATCCAAACATATCCAGCCTTTTTATAAAGCATTGCTAAATCAATCGGTCTCACTGCATACTTAATAGCTTTTTCAAAATAATACTCAAATCTCTTGTAATCCCTAAGTCCCATACAGGCCTCTAAAATCTCATTATATATATGTACACTCACTGGATTCCATTTTAATGCATGCTCAAAAAAAGTAATAGCCTCTTTAAATTTTCTGTTTTCAAATAAAATTATTCCTTTCATTAAATAAATATCAGATAAAAAGTTTCTACTCCATGAAATATTAACTTTACTATCCATATGGCAATATAAAAAGAATTCTAATCTAGTAGAAAAATCAAGAACCCTACCGTGTTTATCAATTTCAATCGGTTCAATTTCCTTTAAAAGTCTATCTAATATCCTATCAGCTTCAATATATTTTTTCTTTTTAATACTATTATTTGCCCTATTTATTTCCTCAACTACTTCTTTAATTTCCATACATCCTCCACCAAAAATCATTCATTATTTAATCTATTATCAATATATTTTTCAACCTTTTCTTTAGCATATTGCATTTTTAATTTTGTGTCCTCTTGTTTATAATCTAATCTATTAATAACCTTATTAACACAATCATGTATTTTTAAATATTTTAAACCTGGTGCAAAATTATAATCATAAATCCAAGCAATATATGATAACCACTTATCTATATTAGTAACTCTATGTGATGATACAATAGTTTGTTCCTGCAAAAACTCGTTCCAAACCTGAGCACTTATTTTCTCTTTTTCTACCTCTTGTTCACTTGACTTGAACAAAGACTCAAAATCCTGATACTGTTTAACTTCAAAATTATCTGTTTTATCAGCATCTCTAATTATTTTCGCATGAAGTAATTCTCTTTCATTAAGACCTTTTTCAATATCAAATTTATTATGATTATAAATAGCTTTTTTAATAATTTCATCATATTCATCTGTATCAATAAATTTTCTAATCATACCATCTTCAAATAAAATTTTTACACCATATTCAGCATGATCCATTGTATTGTAATCATCAAAATTATCATATTTTATTGCTTGTTCAAATCTACCGATATCATGCAATAATCCTATTATTTTAGCCAATTCTACATCATCTTCTGACAAATGAAGTTCACTTGCAATATAACCAGCTACTTTCATAACACCCATAGTATGTTTAACTTTTACATTTACTTTATTATCCTTAACAACAAAGTGTGAGGCATATTCTTCAAAAATCTTTTTTGCATTTTCTAAATCCACTTATATTACCTCTTTTACTTTTTTCACAATAGCATCACAATCAATTTCAAACTTTTGCATCAATAAATTAGCATTTCCTGATTCTCCAAATCTATCTTTAACACCCATTTTTATAAGTTTTGCAGGAAATTCTTCAGCTAATACATCAGCAATAATGCTACCTAATCCTCCAATAATATTATGATCTTCAACAGAAATAAGATTTTTCGTTTCTTTCGCTGATTTAATTATAATATCCTTGTCAATAGGCTTCAAAGAAAACATATCAATAACTCTAACATTTATTCCTTCATCTTTAAGAATCTTTTGAGCTTTCAATGCCTCAGCAGTACAAATTCCTACAGCAAAAATTGTAGCATCATTTCCATCTCCAAATTGAACTGCTTTTCCAATTTTAAATTCTTTATCATCATCATAAATAATTTGAGAAACTAATCTTGCTGTACGAATATAACAAGGTCCAGAAATTTTAGAAACTTCTTCTACAAGCCACTTTGTCTGAACATCATCTGAAGGGCAAAAAACTTTCATATTAGGTAATCCCTTCATAATATTTATATCTTCCAACATTTGATGTGTTGCACCATCTTCACCAACAGTAACCCCTGCATGACTTCCACAAATTTTTACATTCAAATTTGGATAACATATGCTATTTCTAATTTGGTCATATGCTCTACCTGTAGCAAACACAGCAAAAGTACTTGCATAAGGTATCTTTCCACATGTTGCCATTCCAGCAGAAGTTGCTATTAAATTTTGTTCAGCAATTCCCATATCAAAAAATCTTTCAGGAAATTCTTTCTTAAATAAACCACTTTTAGTTGCTCCAGCTAAATCAGCATCTAACACAACTACATTACTATTTTTTCTTCCAACATCACACAAAGCCTCTCCATAGCTTTGTCTTGTTGCTTTTTTTTCATCTCTCATTAGGACCTCCTCACACTATTTTTTTAATTCATTAACAGCTTCAAGATATTCTTCTTCATTTGGAGCCTTTCCATGCCATCCAGCCTGATTTTCCATATATGTAATCCCTTTGCCTTTTACAGTTTTAGCAATAATAGCAATTGGTTTTTCCTTAACTTCACTAGCTTTTTGAAAAACATCTATTAAATTTTCAATATTATTACCATCAACTTCAAAAACTTCAAATCCAAAAGCTTCAAATTTATCTTTAATTGGATATACATTCATAACATCAGACACTTTACCATCTATTTGCAAATTATTATTATCTACAATTACACATAAATTATCTAACTTATAATGACTTGCAGACATTGCAGCTTCCCAAATTTGGCCTTCTTGAATTTCACCATCACCAACTATACAATAAACTCTATAATCTTTTTTATCAATTTTTGCAGACATAGCCATTCCGTTAGCAACAGATAACCCCTGACCTAAAGAACCTGCTGTCATATCAACACCTGGAATATGTTTCATATCAGGATGTCCCTGTAGAAAACTTCCATACTTTCTAAAATTTTTTAATTCTTTTTTATCAAAATATCCTCTTTCCGCTAAAGCTGCATATAATCCAGCAGACGCATGTCCCTTTGATAAAACTAACCTATCTCTATTTGAATCATCCTTTCTGTTCGGATTAATATTCATTTGATTAAAATATAATACTGTTAAAATATCAGTACATGAAAGTGCACCTCCTGGATGACCTGATTGAGCAGCATAAATTTCTTCAATAATATCCACACGAATATTTCTAGAAATCTCTTTTAATCTTTCAATTTCCATTTCTGCTATTTTCAAACCCTTTCCTCCTTTAAACAATATTTTCTAAATAACTATATCATAATAAATATTTATTTACTAGCAATTTTTATTTCTTTAACTAAAAATTCTATATTTTCTAATAACATTCTATCTTGAACTTGCATTTTTTTCATACATTCAATCTCTGATTTTACCTGTAATAAAATATCTAATGTCATTTCAATAGTAGCTTCTAGCTTTTTAACATAGCATAAATCATTATCTTTTTCTATTTCTGTCACTCCTTTCAAACTACTACTAAAACTCCTGACACAACTTTCAATGCGCAAAAATAAAAATTAATAACATTTTAAATTTCGTGCCTTTTTCATACATTGTGCATTGTTACTTTAATATAATAAATGTTCGAAAAAACTCCCATTATATTAAATACGCGTCATTGCAATTTTATAGCAATAACGCGTATTTTTCAACTATTTTTCATTTACACATTTTTATTTTTTTCTACATATTCTGCATACTTAGCCAACTTTTCATTTGCTAAATAATTTATTGTACCAGCTGGGAATTTTCCATACTTATCTTTTTTACCAGCAGGAACTCCAGTTAAAATTTCAATACCTTCTTCAATTGTTCTAATAGCATAAATATGAAATTTTTCATTTTTTACAGCATCTATAACTTCATCACTCAAATGCAAATTTCTTACATTTTGAATAGGAATTATTACTCCATGTTCACCAGTCAATCCTCTCATTTTACAAATTTGGAAAAATCCTTCTATTTTTTCATTAACTCCACCGATTGGTTGGATTTCACCTTTTTGATTAACTGAACCTGTAACTGCAATTGCCTGATTTATAGGCATTTCTGACAAGCTTGAAAGAATAGCATATGCCTCTGTACTAGAAGCACTATCTCCATCAACTCCACCATATAATTGCTCAAAACAAATACTAGCATTTAAAGACAAAGCCTTATCTTGAGCAAACATCTCTCCTAAATATCCTGTCAATATCATAACACCTTTAGAATGAGTAGAACCAGACATTTGAACTTCTCTTTCTATATTAACAATTCCCTGTCTACCTATATAAGTATTAGCAGTAATCTTAGAAGGTTTTCCAAAAGAATAATCACCAATAGTTATAACTGTCAAGCCATTAATTTGTCCAACTTTATAGCCATCTGTATTAATAAGCAAAGCACCTTCTTTAATCATCTGTGAATACTTTGTATCATATTTTTTAATTCTTTCAATTCTTTCATCAAAAGCCTTTTGAACATATTTTTTTGTAACAATTTTTGATTTATCTAATTTAGCCCATGTAGAAGCCTCACCAACAATTTGTCCTATTTCACTAAATTGCGTAGATAATTTTTCCTTATCTCCTGATAATTTAGAAGCATATTCAACAATTTTAGCCATAGCTTCTTTATCAATATCTAATAAATTTTCCTGCTCGCAATAGCTTTTTACAAAATTAATAAGTTTTTTAATATTTTCTTCTGTTTTTGGAGCATCTTCTTCAAATTCAACTTTGATTTTAAATAACTTTCTAAAATCCTCATCCAAAGATAATAATGTATGATAAATTTCTGCATCACCAATCATTATAACCTTTAAATCCAATGGAATAGGCTCTGGTTTTAAAGAAACAAGCATCATTGAAGAACGTTGCTCCATTGTATTTTCACTACTAACTTCTTTAACTAGCAATACTTTTTTCAAATTTTCATAACATTGAGGATTTGAAAGCAAATCCTTAGCTTGAAAAATAATATATCCTCCATTGGCTTTTTGCAACAAACCAGGTTTAAGCATAGTAAAATCAGTTTTCATTATTCCAAATTGATTTTCATATTCTAATTTTCCAAAAATATTTTGAAAAGTATAATTAGAATCCATAACAACAGGAGCACCTTCTAGATTGCTATTATCTATAAACAAATTAACTCTATAATTTAACCAAGGTTCCTTATTTTGCATAGCTCTTGCTTGAGGTGGTAATTGTTGCTTTTGCTCATCAGAATTTTCATCAGTCATAAAAACATTAATATTTTTCAAAATATCTTTTTTAATACTATCTAAAAATTTATTAATTTTCTTATTTCTCTTATAATTTGACTTAACATTATTAACATGAATATTAACTGTTAATAAAGCCACATTTGATTGCCACTCCTCAATCTTTTTATCTGCCTTATTTTCAATAATTTTCAATTCTGACAATGTATCAAAAATCATTTCTTGTACAATTTGAGATTTTTCTTCAAATTGACTTTTTATATCTAAAGGTAATTTTTCATAATCTTCTTCCTCTATAGTTTTTCCTTCATATACAGGCATCATGTATATTCCATTTTGAGCAGCTCTAACCTGAAAACCATGCTTTAAAGTCTTATCATTTAATTTTCCTAATATATTCTCTTTTTTACTTTCAAATTCTTGTTTTATTACTTTTTTCTCTTTTTCAAATTCATCATTATTAAAAGTCTTTTTTATATCTCGTCTAATATTTTTTATAAAAGAATCCATTGTCTCTTGAAAAACGTTTCCTTGCCCAGCAGGTAAAGAAACAGCAATAGGTTCATTTGGGTCTTCAAAATTATAAATATAACACCAATCATTTGGAACCTTTTCCTTTTTAGCTCTATCCTCAAGGAATTTCTTTGTATACATTGTTTTCCCAACGCCAACAGGTCCTTCTAAATACAAATTATATCCTTTTAAATCTACATTAACTCCAAATTCCAAAGCCTTAATTCCTCTATCTTGTCCATAAACAAGATTTGTCGTATCCTTAACTTCTTTTACTTTATCAAATTTAAACATCTTAGGATCACAGACATCTTTTAAATCTTTATAACTCAATTCATTAATATTTTTCATTTGTAAATTATTCCTCCAAAACTTAAAACTTTTCCTATGTATTTTTCATACAAATTTTATATCATAATTTTCTTTATTGCAAGCTTCCAAATTTATTCTTTCCAAAAATTTAAAACATATTAACAACATAATTTCAAAAGAAAAATTTCTCCACCATCAATTCTAAAAAAACTTTGTCATAATAATTGCATCAACTAGATTATGATAATACCTCTTTCGCCTTCCAACAACTGAAAAATCAAACTTTTCATACAATCCAATTGCAGGAGCATTATCCTCTCTCACCTCTAACGTAATACAATTTTTATCAAAACTTTTTGCAACACCAATCATATACTCTAGTAATTCTGAACCAATTCCCATTTTTCTATACTTTTCTCTAACAGCAATATTCATAATATGAGCTTCATCAATATTAAACCATAATCCAGCAAAACCAAAAATTTCATCAGAATCACAAATAACAAAATATTTAGAATTAGGATTTTCGAACTCATCTTTTAAAATTTTTTCATTCCAAAAATGATCATATTCCTTCAAATCTGTAGCTATTCTTTTCAAATACTCATCATTCATATCAACTATTTTTCTTTGCATCTCTCATCCTCTCAGCCTGTGACTTTCTCAAATATACAGGCACAACCGAATCAGCATCTGTAATATCACCATTTTTTATTTTTTTATAAGCAATTATCCCCAAACTATCAACGTTTTGCTTATTATTTTCTAAAAAATGTAACTTTTTATCCATCAAAAAATCTTTAATCATTTGTTCATGTAAAACAGCCCCATCACCAACAAAAGAAATATCATCATATTTTTTCAAGATATTTAAAACACATTCAATATCATCTGCAACATATTCTTCAATTTTGTTAATCTCCAAATCATAAATTCCGCAATAAACTTGATTGTTCCTAGCATCAATCATCGAACAAATTACACTACTATTTTTTAAAGCATTTGTAGCTAATAAATCCAAAGAAATTATTGGAACTACCTTTATATTCTTAATTTCAGCCATAGCCTTACAAGCAGAAACACCTATTCTTATCCCAGTAAAAGAACCAGGTCCAACAACTACAGCTAAATAATCCATATCATCCAATTTTAAATTAGCATCTTCAAAAGTTTTTTTTACTAAAGGCATAAAATTTTCAGAATGAGTTCTACCATTATCAATCTCATTCTTTCCAATCAATTTATCATCTTCAAATATACCAACACTGCAAACACAACTAGATGTATCTGCAACTAAAATTTTCATACCATTAACCTCCTCATCAAAATTATCTAAAAATCCTTAACAACATTTTCTATAATTATTTGTCTTTTATCATCATCAAAATCCCTAGAAAAAGTCACCTCAATATAATTCTTAGGTAAAGCTTCTTTTATTAACTCTCCCCATTCTATAATACAAATTCCCCTCTCAAAATACTCATCTCCACCAATTGCAAAAAACTCATCAACATCTTCCAACCTATACACATCAAAATGATATAAATTAATATACTCATTAGAATACTCATTTACGATATTAAAAGTAGGACTAGAAATATCCCCATCCAATCCAAAGAATTGAAGAATTCCCTCTGTAAATTTTGTCTTTCCAGCGCCAAGTTCTCCACTCAACACAACAACATCACCTTTTTTCAAAGATTCTGCAAACTTTTTTCCTATTAACTTTGTTTCTAATTCTGAATTTGATATTATTTTTTTCATAATCATAATACTTTCTCTATAAATTTTCGTATATATTCTATTATAAAAAACATGAATTGTAAACTAAATCCAACTAAGCTCTAAAATTTTTTACGCTCATTTATCACAAAAACAAACAAATATAATAACAATAACCAGTTTAAATACACCTTTTTATTTATAAAAAACATCTTAAAGTAATAAATTGTAATAAAATGTCGAATTTTGTTAGCAAAATCTATTGACTTTTATCAATAATCTTCATAAAATACTCATATGAAACTTTATTAATTACAGCACATTTTAAGGGGGGCTTTTTCATGTATATTAGTTATGACTCAAAAATTTTAGCATCCAATTTACAAGAAATCTCTAAAGAACAAGCTTTTCGGTTTTGTATAAGGCTTTCTAACGACTTAGGATATGCTGAAAACGTAACAGTGATATTACAAAAATATCACAGTCCAGCAAAGGAGGAATTTTCACTAAAATATACCACTACCAAAAATGAAATGAGCACTTTTTTAAGTGATTTTATACATTTCCGATTTGGTTCAGGGTTATATTTTTACTGTTTTAAAGTTCTACTTGACGGTAAATTATATTATATAAAAAATAATTTATCACAAGGAATAACTTTAACTGAAAATGATTTACCTTGGATGCAATTCACCGTTACTGACAACATATTCACAGTCCCAGAATGGGCAAAAGGTTCTATTATGTTTCATATCATGGTAGACCGGTTTGCTCGAGATAAAGGCGTACCAGTTTTTGAAATGCCAAGAAGAACTATTCATAAAAACTGGAATCAGATTCCTGACTGGATGCCTAATGAAAAAGGCGAAATCACAAACACAGACTTTTTCTGTGGCAATTTAAAAGGAATCACAAAGCACTTGAAATACATCAAAAAATTAGGAGTCAAAATCGTATACCTCTCTCCAGTTTGTAGGAGCCAGTCTAATCATAGATATGACACAGCTGACTATCTCAGCATTGACCCATATCTTGGTTCAGCAGAAGACATGAAAGAATTATGTCAAAAAGCTCATGAACTTGGAATGAAGGTAATTATCGATACAGTATTCAACCATACTGGAGATGACAGTATCTATTTTAACAGGCTTTCAACATTTCCTGAAATAGGTGCATTTTCCGGTAGAGACTCCAAGTATTTTGATTGGTATAAGAAAGATGGATTTAACAATTTCCAATTCTGGTGGAATTTTGGCAACCTCCCAGTTTGTAATCCAGACTGTAAAGATTGGCAAAACTTCCTCTTTGGAGAAAATGGCGTAATTGACACATGGTTCAGAAAATGGGGAATCGATGGACTGCGATTAGACGTTGCAGATGAATTACCAGATTATTTTCTTACAATGGTCCGTGATTCAGCACAAAAATACAAAAAAGATGCATTTATACTCGGTGAAGTTTGGGAAAACGCTATTAGAAAAAATGATGGAAACAGAAAATACCTGCTAGGAACATCACTTCATAGCGTAATGAACTACCCATTTACAAATGCAATTTTAAAATACGTGCGTTTCCACGATTCATACTATTTAGAAAACACCATCAACGAAATTTGTGCCGATTACCCACAAGGAGCATTATTATCAACAATGAACTCCTTATCCACTCACGACATTCCACGAGCAATCACCACATTAGTTGGAAACGGAATGCTCTACAATGCTTATGAATGGATTTGGGACATTGGAAACAAAGATCGGAACTGGCAAAATGCACATGATTCTACATTCACCCATTCCGATTACAAAAAAGGTAAAGAGCTATTAAAATCAGCATTATCTATTCTCTACTTTCTCCCAGGAAATCCGTGTATATTCTATGGAGATGAAGTCGGACTTTACGGCTACAAAGACCCATGGAATAGAAAGACATATCCTTGGGGACACAGAGATAAAAAATTAATGAGATTTTATCGCACCTTAGGAAAAGTTCATAACGCTTTACCACTTGCAAATGCAGACTTTAAATTCATTTCTGTCACAAGTAACACAGTTATGTATGAAAGAACATTCAAAGACAAACGCATTTTAGTATCAGTAAATATAACTGACACAATACAACCCAACCACGTTCCAGAGAAATACAAAGATGATAAAATTATTTTCTCAACTAATCACTCAAGCAAAAGGCGACTTACTCCTTATGGATTAACAATCGTAAGTAACTGTAATCTTAAGTTTTAACAAACTAAAGAACAGGTGTAATCTCAATAGATTGCACCTTTATTTTTTAAACATAAAACTAAAAAAATCACTTTTTAAATTTTTTTTTAATTTTCTATTGACAAAACCAATTTACTACTTTATAATCTATACTTGTCAGGAGGAAATATGCAGGTGTAGTTCAATGGTAGAATTCCAGCCTTCCAAGCTGG
>CAKPDW010000007.1 GCA_934149115.1 uncultured Clostridia bacterium | reverse complement strand
ATACTGAATATAGGGAGTACAAGTCCGAAGCTTGCAAGTATAATAATACTTACAGCTCCGGATTTTATTTCTTTTGTACTCATATACTGCATATGATGATGATTCAAGAAATGCATAAAGTGAAAATAAAATTATTACAAATTTCATATAAATTTTTCTCCAATCTATTAAGTTTTTGAAAATAAAAATCCAGATAATAAATGGTTAGATGATGTTACTTCAAAAGTAGCATTTTTATATAATTCTTTCCAATTGTATTTATCTAATTGGTCTTGTGTTAAGAAGTTTTTGTTAAAGTACCCTTCAAATCCGACAATATCTGTTCCATATTCTTGAGCTGTTTTATATAGAAAACCTGTACAAGATTCTTCTATAAATTTATTAATTTCTGCTTCAATTTTTCGTCTAGCTTCTTCTGTTGAAAAATCATAATTTTCATTTGCAGATAGAATTTTTGAATTTACACTTATGTTACAACTTATTTTAGGTTTGCCATCTTCGAGCTTTACTTTAATCTTTGTTTTTTGAGGTGCACTTAAATTAATACTTAGTGGTATATTAGGTTTTTGATAATTATATACTTCTATAGTTGATTCTTCGAAATTGTCTGTCAATAAATTATAGCAAACGGTTTCTAATCCAGAGGTTCTACCAACCATTTTGTAACCATCAAAAATAGCTAAACCTAATGTTTCTATGTTATCATCTTTCTCAAAACAGTATAATGCTAATGGGACAGAAATATCATGATGAGTACTTGAATAAAAGTGAGATAGAGTACATGGTGTAGTATATGAGGTTATTTTTATCGATTCTATAAATGATGTATAGAATTTAGATGAAATGTCCTCAACTTTTGATGCTGTTTCTAAAAAGCTTTTAGCATCATCTTGACATACTAAAATGTTGCAAGTAGGTCTAATTTCTATATTATTTGTGATTGTATTTATAATGTTTCCTAATCCTTCTCTAGCGATTTCTTCAGATATTACTAGAGCAGTACAATGAGATAAATTTATTTGATTTACATTTTCAAGGTTTAACATAGCGATACCAATACTAAAAGAATTACAGTTTACGGTTTTTATATCAGTTTTTATTTTAGTACCTCCTGATTCTGATGAATCAGATTTAGCGATTTGTACAGTCAGTGATAGAGGTTCTGTTTCTGAATCAGATTTGTCAATTCCTATTGCAATTACATATGATAATTCTTCTGTTCCTTTTACATCATATGAACTTGAAAATGTTATGCAAACAACTAAAATAAGTGCAAATACGAGTATTTTTTTCTTCATATGCTAGATTTCCTTTCTTTTTATATTTCCAATGATTAAAATAATAAAACATAATAGTAAAATGCTTAATATTGAGTATTTGTAAACAATTGTAGAGAGTAGTTTAAAAAATGTTTGATTTTGAAGTAGGGTAATTATTGCAAAGAATATTCCTAAGAAGGAGTATGAGAAATTTCTAGATTCTTTACATTCTGTTAGCTTCCCAAATATGTTACTCATGAACATTAAAGAAATGCTCAAATATGAGAATGCAGAAATTATCCAAATGAATATGAAAATGGCGTCTGTTCTTTGCAGAAATTTTCCAAGTTCGATACAACGAGTTAATAAATACATAGACATTATTTCTTCACTATTTATAATAAAAGGAAATGTTGAGAGTAGGATTATTACGGTAAAAAGTAGGAAAAGGCCTGAAACTAACATTGAAATTAGTGCTACTTTTTTAAAATCTTTTTTATTTTTTAAAAATGGTACTATAAAAAATAAATATAGAAGACCTCCATATGCAAATATATTTTGACTTCCTTCTAAAAATGTTGTTTTTACGTTTTGACCTAGTATAGGGTATAATCTGTTAAAATTTAAGTTCTTTAGTATCCCTGCAAAGATAACAATTAGACTTAACAATATTATTGGAATTATTACGCTGTTTGTTTTTATAATTGATTTGAAGCCTGTTTTATTTGCGACTCCCATACATCCAAGGAAAATTAATAGTATAAGAGGGAGAGGTGTGTTTGGAAAGTAGATAATTTGTAAGAGTGTTGTAAATTCATAAATTACGGATGTTATTATCATTGTAAATAATATTAATAAAAGTGTTCCTAAAATTATTTGAAGAGGTTTTTTGCCAACATATTGTGATATGTCAATTATATCTTCGTTAGGAAATTTTTGAAATAGTTTGCAAATTATAAGTGTTATTATTAATGTTAGAATAGTTGTAAAGATGATGTTGGCTGGGCTTCCAGTTTCTGATTGCTTGATAATTTCTTTAGGAATGTTTAAAAGTATTTTATTTATCATTACTATTAAAATCAGAAATATGGCTTCAAGTTTGCTTATTTTTAAATTCATAAATTCCTCCTTAGTATTTCCATTTCATACTTACTTTGTCTTCTTGAACAGGACGTTTTGTATTTAAGAATGAGCTTCTGTTTTCTTTTTTCCAAATAGGTTTTATAAAGAATGATGAGTCTGTGTTTTTGTTTGTTGGTGGCAGATATGGTGAAAAATATGATGCGCCAAATGATTGTAAATTTGATAATAGAATTAGTTGTATGAACATTCCAAAACTAATTCCTAAAAAACCTGCAATATATCCTAAAATTATATACATAAATCGAAATGTTCTGATTGTAAAGTTTAATGAAAAATCAGGAATTGCATATGAGCAAATACCTGTGACGGCAACTATTATAATTAGTAGGGGAGTTACTAAATTAGCTGATACGGCTGCTTCACCTAGGATTAAACCACCGATAATTCCTATGGTTGAGCCTATTGGCGCTGGAACTCTTAAGCTAGCTTCTCTTATTAATTCAAATGAGATTTCCATTATTAAAAGCTCGACTATTACTGGAAATGGAATAGAACGCCTCATTGCTGATATTGCAAAAACTAAGTCAGTTGGGAGAAGTTCTTGATGAAAATTTGTTACTGCTACATATAATGCTGGCATAAACATTGCTACGAAGAAGGCTATGGAACGGATGACACGTATTAAATTCCCGTATTGATGTCTTAAGTTGATGTCTTCTGGTGATGTAATGAAGTCTATTAATATTGCTGGAACTATTAAGGCGTAAGGGTTTCCGTTTACGAGAATTACAATTCTTCCTTCTAAAATGTTATTACATGCTCTATCACATCGTTCTGTAGCAAAAGTTTGAGGAAATAGTATGCTTGAACTATCTTGAATTAATTGTTCAATTGTTCCAGAATTTATAATAGAGTCTATATCTATATTACAAAGTCTAAAACGTACTTCATTTACTAGATCTTCATTTGCAATATTTTTCATATAACAAAATGAGACAGCTGTTTTAGTAATTTTTCCAAGAGATAATTGCTCAATTATTAGATTTTCATTATTTATAATTCTACGAATCATTGATGTGTTTGTACGTATATTTTCAACAAAAGCTTCTTGCGAACCACGCACTACAACTTCATTTTCTGGTTTTGTTACACTTCTTGTTTCATAACCTTTGGCTTCAACACAAAATGCTTGATCTAATGTGTCTACTAAAAGACATGTGAATCCTGCATTAATTTCAGGTATTATATTTGAAAATTCACTTTCAGTTTTTATTGAATTTTGGCTTATTAGGGAGTTGTATATTATATTTTGTAGTTCGGGTGTTTGGGTTGTATGAAAGTTTAAATCTGTATTTTTATTTATGATTAGTGTTTCTGTTGATTTTTCTGTATTAGTTTGATTTTTGTGCATAAGTGGATTTAAAACGTAATGATTTACTATGTCTGAGTTTACCATTCCATCTATATATATTAGAGCTGCATTATATTGTTTTCCTTTGCCGTTTAGTGTGAATTTTCTAATTACTATATCGCTGTTTATTAGAGCGTTGTATTTTACTGTTAGATAGGTTAAATTTTCTTGTAAATATTTTGAGACTTTTTGATTGATTTTTTGTTCTTGCTCATTATTAGATATTTGTGTTTCGGATAGGTTGTATGAGTAATGTGTTGATGGATCAAAAGAAAATAATTCATTTAAAAATTTAT
Source organism: uncultured Clostridia bacterium (assembly GCA_934149115.1). GTDB lineage: Bacteria > Bacillota > Clostridia > TANB77 > CAG-508 > UMGS1994. Next base: position 31,460 of record CAKPDW010000007.1, on the reverse strand, counting down.
TTTTTGACATATTTATTCTCCTTTATGTGTATTGTTAAATGTAATTATTTATAGTATTAGCAAATTTTTGAAAATAATACATTTGTTATAAGAGTGCTAAATATTGATGAAATATAGGGTAAAAGAAATTTGGAGAGAATAAAAATCATACAGTGTTTAAAAAATTTTAGGAATAAATTATAAAAAACTAAATATACATTAATTAAAAGTAGTAGTCCAATGGAATTTAGGAGGGTGTTATGGAGAATTTGGATATATATAAGGATATTGCAGAAAGAACAGATGGCGATATTTATGTGGGAGTTGTTGGCCCTGTGAGAACTGGAAAATCAACATTTATTAAAAAGTTTATGGAATTGTTAGTATTGCCTAATATAGCTAATGAATATAAAAGAGAGCGTGCAATTGATGAATTGCCACAAAGTGCTGCTGGAAAGACAATTATGACAACAGAACCAAAATTTATTCCTAATGAAGCGGTGGAAATCACGATTGCAGATAATTTAAAATTAAAAACAAGAATGGTAGATTGTGTTGGTTACTTAGTTAATAATGCAATTGGTTATTTAGAAGATGATATGCCAAGAATGGTTAAAACACCATGGTCTGCTGAAGAAATTCCTTTTGAGAGAGCTGCTGAGATTGGTACCAAAAAAGTTATTGAAGAACATTCAAGTATAGCTATTTTAGTAACAACAGACGGTTCTATTACAGGAATTCCAAGAGAAGATTATGTTGAGCCAGAAGAAAGAGTTGCAAGAGAATTAACAGCAAAACAAAAGCCTTTTGTTATTGTTTTAAATGCAGAAGATCCTTTTAGTGAAGAAAATAAACGACTTGCTTGTGAACTTGAAGATAAGTATAATACAGCAGTTGTTCCTTTAAATTGTACAGAACTATCTTTAGAAAATATAAATGATATTTTTTCTAAAATTTTGTTTGAATTTCCAATTGAGCAAATAAATATAAAATTTCCAAGATGGATTGAAGGGTTACAAGATACAAATGAAATTAAAACAGAATTGTTTAGTGAAATTAAGGATTGTTTTGCTAATACAAAAAAATTAAAAGAGGTTAATGATGATGTTGCTAGATTACAATCTACACAAGTAATTACAAGGACAGAGATTACAAAAATTGATTTAGGAACAGGAAATGTTGAATTAAGCATTAGTCTTAAAGATGAATTGTTTTATAAAGTTCTTACTGAAATTACTGGGGAAGAAATCGCAGATGAAGGAAAATTATTTGCAAAAATTACAGAGTTTTCAAGAATTAAAAAAGAATATGATAAGCTTGAATATGCGTTGCATGAAGTGAGAGAAAAAGGATATGGAATTGTTAACCCAACTGTTGATGATTTGATTTTGGAAGAGCCTGAAATTATAAGACAGGGATCAAAATTTGGTGTTAAGTTAAAAGCTAAAGCACCCTCTTTACATATGATAAGGATTAATACTGAAACTGAGATTTCGCCTATAGTGGGTAGTGAGAAGCAGTCTGAGGAACTTGTAAATTATTTGCTTTCAGAGTTTGAAGAGGATAAAAAGAAAATATGGGATTCTAATATTTTTGGAAAGAGTGTGCATGATTTGGTTAATGAGGGATTGCAAAATAAGTTAGCTAGAATGCCTGAAGAAGCTCAAATGAAGATACAGGAGACATTGCAAAGAATTGTAAATGAGGGTAGTGGTGGATTGATTTGCATTATTTTATAGTTGATTTTGGATAAGAGAAAGATTTATGTCTTTCTCTTATTTGCTTTGCAAATTTTGCACGTGACTAAAGGTGTGGACTTAAAAAAGTTATAATAAATGAAAATGTTATTATTCTATGATTTTAATACTGTGGGAAAATTTAAAGAATATGTTATTACGTCGAAATAGAGTGTACATGATATAGTTTTGCAATTTTGTACACGATAAGATGCAAATTTTAAAGTGTTACAATAATATTAATTTTTTAGGGGGCTTTTATTGAATACTTTGAGCAAAACAAGTTGTGATTTTGTAAAAATTTTGATAAAATAGATGACGTAAAAATAAGAGATGGAGTAGAGTGTCGTGATTAAAAAGAATGAAATTTATGAAGTAGAAATTATAGATAATGGTGTAGCAGGAGAAGGAATTGCAAAAATTGATAATTTTACTATTTTTATTCCTAATACTATAAAAGGTGAAAAAGTAAAAGTAAAGATTTTAAAAGTACTTTCATCACATGGTTTTGGAAAGGTTGAAAAGATTTTAGAAAAATCAGAGTATAGGAAAGAAACTGATTGTGAGACATATTCAAAATGTGGTGGATGTGTGATGAGACATATGAAATATGAAAAGACTTTAGAGATAAAGAAAAATGTTGTTATAAATACTTTAAAAAAGCAAGGAATAGATACTAAAGTTAATAATGTTATTGGAATGGAAAAACCATATTTTTATCGAAATAAATTACAGTATCCAGTTGGAGTAAATAGTGATGGTAATCCAGTTATGGGAGTGTTCGCACAAAGATCACATAGAATTATTGAAACTAAAAAATGCATGATTCAAAATGAACTTTTACAAAATATCGCAAATGACATTTTCGATTTTATTGTAGAGAATAACATTCCTGTTTATGATGAAAATAAAAGAAAAGGACAAATTCGTCATTTAGTCTTGAGAATTGGAATTAAGACAAATGAAGTTATGGTTACAATTGTTTCAAATGAAGAAAAGATAAGCAAAGAAAAAGAATTAATAGAATTTCTTACAAGAAAATATCATGAAATAAAAACTGTTGTAAAAAATGTAAACTCTAAAAATACAAATGTAATATTAGGAAATAAAAATATCATCTTATTTGGTGATGGATATATTTATGATGAATTGTTAGGATTTAAATTTAAAATTTCTCCAATGTCTTTTTATCAAGTTAATCCAATTCAAACAGAAACATTATATGCAACAGCAATAAAAGGTGCAGAACTAAATGGAGATGAAACAATTTTTGATTTATATTGTGGAATAGGAACAATAGGAATATGTGCTTCAAAGAAAATAAAAAAATTGTATGGGATTGAAACTATACCACAAGCAATTGAAGATGCAAAGAAAAATGCAAAAGAAAATGGTATTGAAAATGCAGAATTTTTTGTTGGTGATGTTGAAAAGACGTTACCAGAATTTATTAGCAAAAACAAAATAAATGCAGACGTAATTTTCATAGACCCACCAAGAAAAGGTTGTGACAAAACAGCAATAGATACAATTCTAGAAATATCTCCTAAAAAAATTGTTTATGTAAGTTGCAATCCAGCTACATTAGCAAGGGATTTGAAACTATTGAGTGAAAAGTATGAAATCGGCGAAGTTACTCCAGTTGATATGTTTCCTTTTACAGGGCATGTGGAGTGTGTGACAGTGCTAAGGTTAAAGTAATAGTTGAAAAATGTTTTGCATTTTTGATTAGCTAGACAGCGTCTAGCTAATTGAATTGGTACACATTATAATTTATAAAAGAGAGACAAGAAAATGTATGAAAACTTTTATAAAAAGAACTTTAGGTATTTGAATTTTTAATATTTTGCCGTTTTAGTTTAAATAAAATTTACGAACTAAAACGGCAATTTATTTATATAATTGGTGCAAATGTTATTAATGTTTGTTTTTGTTCTATATAAGTGTATTTTTAGTGAAAATGGGCATATTATATAATAAATTATATTTTTTATGCATATATATTGCATAAAAAATGAAAAGATGATATACTAATAACAAATTGGAGGGAGTTATTATGATAACAAGTTTAAAGTTTAATAATTGTTTTGCTTTTAATAATACAATAGAAATGAGTTTAAAAGCAGATATGAGGACTAAAAAATTTTCGTCAAATGTAATTAATATAAATGACAATCTCAATATATTAAAATCCGCAGTAGTTTATGGTCCAAATAATACGGGAAAAACTACTTTGATAAACTGTATGAAAGCGATTAAAGAAACTTTATTAAATAAGAAAATACACTTAGATTCAAATATATTTATAGACAGTAGTATTTGCGAAGAAGAAATTTCATTTATATATGGAGAAAAAGAATATTTATATGAATATAAATTTGATGCTAAAAAGAGAATGTATATATATGAAAAAATGTGTGAAATAGTAAAAGACCAATATAGTAATGAAAAAGAAGAACTAATATTTTTAAAAGATACAATAAATGAAAAATATGAATGTCCACAAGATAAAGAATTAGAAAAAGTACTAAATATTGCTTCTAATAACAATATTTTAATATATACAGTGCAAGTTGAGAAATTTCCTATATTAGAGAAAATAAAAGCAATATTAACAGGTATAGCAAATAGTATTGAAATAGTAGATATGAATAAAATACCAAACTCAAAAACAATACAAATGTTAAAAAAAGAAGATGCTGAAACGGAAAAAGTTGTTGAGTTTATTAAGAATGCTGATTTATATTTGGAAGACTATAGGTATATTGAAGATTTGAATTTGGGAATAGATGAAAAAGTTGTAGATGAAAAAATTTTAAAAAATCAAAACTTTATGGACCAAATCAAAATTGTATCTGTTTATAAAGGGCAAGCAGTACCAAGTATAATATTTGATTCATTAGGAACAAGAAAATTTGCGGCTCTTGCAAGTTATGTAATAGAAGCAATAGAACAAGGAAAAACATTAGTAATTGATGAGTTAGATAGTAGTTTACATTTTAAAATTACAAGAGCAATAATTAGTATGTTTAATAATGAAATAAATAAAAATGCACAATTAATAGCAACACTTCATGATATAAGTTTATTAGATTGTAAGAGAATGTTTAGAAAAGAGCAAATATGGTTTACAGACAAAGATGAAAATGGAACGGATTTATATTCATTAAAAGAATTTAGTTATGCAGAAAACGGAGTAAGAGATACATCGAATATACAAGAAAAATATATTAAAGGTGAATTTGGAGCGATACCTGAACCAGATTTAATATCTACCTTATTGGAGGTGGATAATGAGGAAATATAAAGGTAAAAAGATATGTATTATATGCGAAGGGTATGAAGAATTAGAATATATTGAGACATTGAAAAGTAAGGCAGTATTTTCAAATAAATATGATTTCACTACAGTAAATGCAAAATCAATAAATACAATAATAGCAAGGTATCAAGAAAAATATCAATCAGATTCATATTCTTTGGTTTTAATATTCTGTGATACAGATAAAGGACCATCAGAAAAATATAAAGAAATTAAACAAAAGATAAATGATTTTCATGGGGAGAATGTAGCAGATGATATTGTGATATTTGGAAATCCATGTACAATGCAAATAATACTTTCACATTTTGCTGTAATAAAGTTGACGAGTCAAAGTAAGGCTATAAATAGTAAATATATAAAAGAATATATTGGTATTGATAACTATAAAGCTACAGAAAATCAACGAAAAGAGTTGTTTAGCAAGATTAAAAGAAGTAATTATGAACAGATGAAGAAGAATGTAGCTAAGTTATCGACAAATGACAATGTTGCATCAAGTACTAATATATTAAAGTTTATTGGAAGATTTGAAGATGATGATGAAAGTTGGATAGATGAAATAAATAAAAGATTATAGGAAAATAATCACAACGGATGAAGAAGCATAATTAATTTTTCTTAAGAACTTTGTGTAGTGCATAAGGTGTTAGTTTTTTGGTTTCGGATAGAAAAAATATTGTGTGCAAAAATGTTTCCAGTATTTTTTGATATTGCCAATGTAATGGGTATTTTGCAAATCAGTTATTTAATTAGCCAAGGTGAAGCATCTGAAGAAGATAAATTTTGGTATAATGTGAGTGAAAAAGGACTTGAATTTAGTGATAATAATTTTTGGAGTGAAATGTTTGTTTAGGAGGTGAAATTTTGAAAGAAGAATTAATATGTAAAATAACAGATCAAGATATAGGAGAGACACCTATAGAAATGAAAAATCCACGATTAAGACTAGGTGCAAGAGGAATTGTTATAAGAGAAGATGGGAAAATAGCAGTATTTAATAAAAGCAATAAAAATGAGTATAAATTACCTGGTGGAGGATTAGAAGGTGAAGAAGAACCAGAAGAAGCATTTAAAAGGGAAGTGTTAGAAGAAACTGGTTGTGAAGTAGAAATTATAGAACGTATAGGAACAGCTGAGGAATATAAGTCATTAGATAATTTTAAACAAATTTCGTATATTTTTGTAGGAAAAGTTTTAAAAGATACTAAACAATTAAATGTAACGAAGAAAGAAAAAGATGAAGGAGCAAAATTATTGTGGGAGACTCCTGAAAAAGCACTAGAACTTATAACAAATTGTTACAGTGAATTAGTTGCTTCCAAATATGAATCTGTGTACCATACAAAATTTATTGTATTAAGAGATAGAAAAATTTTAGAAAGATATATAGAAATGAATAAACAAGAAGTTTGGAAAAATGTGGGGAAATAAAGGGGCTTATGCGTAATAGAAAGGGATAGAAAAGGTAATCCCTTGTAAATATAAATGATTAATAAGAGAAACTAATTGAATTAGCTGACAAAAGAATAAATTATTATTTAGGTGTATTGTTATAAAAATTTGTAAATGCAAGGAGATGTTTGAGAGAATGAGTGAAAAGAAGCAAAGAGTGGCACATTTGAATTCAACAGTATGTTACTTAAAAAAAGATAATAAAGTGTTAATGATAAAATTTACAAAAAAATGGGGTCAAGTATATGCACCACCAGGAGGAAAATTTGAAACAGGGGAATCTCCATTGGATTGTATTTTAAGAGAATATTATGAAGAAACTGGCTTGAAATTAATAAATCCCAAGTTGCAAGGAATGTCATATTGGAGAGATAATGCAGAGGGAATAATATTTATATATATAGCAGAAGAATTCGAAGGTGAATTAAAAGAAATATCAGAAGAAGGCTGCGTAGAGTGGATAGATATTAAAGATTTATCTAATGTAAAACAATTTTCTCAAAATGAAAAATTTACACCATATTTATTTAAAGAAAAAATGTTTGAAGGAAAATTTTTATTGGATGCAAAATGTAATGTAGTAGAATATGAAATTAGAACAATATAACTTTAAAAGGGAGAATGAATGAGTAAGATTGCAAATATGTTGAATATGATTCAAATATTAAAAGATGAGAAAATACATAGTATTCAAGATTTGTCAGAGAAATTGGAAGTATCTGAAAGAATGATAAGACAATATAAACTTGAATTAGAACAAGTAGGAATATATATAGACTCTACAACTGGCAAATATGGAGGGTATCAAATAAAAAAAGAAAATGTATTTTTTGAATTGGAAGACGTTGTAAAAGAAGAAATGTATATTGTAATAAAAAGGGCAATAAAAAATAAGAATAAGATGGAGATAAAATATAAATCTGTTAATACAGGAATTACTAAAAGAATAGTTCACCCTGCAGAATTATTTCGTTATTTGGGAAAATGGCATGTTGTTGCTTTTTGTGAGTTAAGAAATGAGATAAGGTTATTCAAATTGGAAAATATTTTGGAATATAAGGTTTTGTCTGATATTTATGAAAAAATAAATTGTGACAAATATAGTTCCTAAATATATGATAATATTTATATATAAAATATATCAGAAAGAGGAGTATAAAATGAAAGAAGTAGTATTTGTAACACATAATAAAGGAAAAATTGCATCTGCAAAAAAATGTTTAGATGATATTAATTTTAAAGTATTTGAATATGAATTGGAAGAACCAAGGAGTGATGATATAAAATATATTTCAAAACAAAAAGTTATGGAGGCATATGAGTTGGTAAATAAACCATGTATATCTTTGGATTGCGGATTTTGGATAGACGAATTAGATGGTTTTCCAAAAGCTTTTGTTAATTTTGCATTAGATACTATAGGAGTAAATGGAATTTTAAAATTGATGGAAGGTAAAGAGAATAGGGATTGTAGATTTACAGAGTGTTTATCTTATTATGATGGAAAAGAGTTACATCAATTTATGGGAAAACATGAAGGAAAGTTGGCTAATAAAATAATGGGAAATGACACAGATAAAAAGTGGTCAGATTTATGGTATATATATAAACCATGTGGTTATGATAAAACTTTGGCTCAAATGACAGATGAGGAAAGAGAAGATAGGACAAGGTATGAATCGGTTAATGCTATGGATGAATTTGCTAGATGGTATAAAGAGGAAAAATGAGAAAATTGTTCTATAGATATAAATTAAAGGAGTAAAATATGAGTAAAATTGTAAGAGTCAACAAACCAATTATATTGAAATTTGAGGACAGGGAGATTAATTTGCCAAACAAACTTAAAGAAGATATAAAAAAATTTTGGAAAGAGGCTGTGAAAGAAAATCCTAATTTATATAATGGACAAAATTATGTGGTGGAAAAAGTAAGTGAGACAGAAGAAAATATCAAAATGTTAATTGTAAAAACTGATTATGCTCATTATTTGTATGATGAAAGAATTGGAATTAAAGAAGAAAATTATAGATGTTGTTCACCTTTTGGTGGAATTTTAATATTGACAAAAGATAATTATTTTGTAATAGGTGAAATGGACAAAACAACATCTGTGCCATATTGCTTACAAATACCGGGTGGTGGAATAGATATCAATGATATTAAAAAAGGAATAATCAATATAGATTCTAATATAAAACGAGAATTGAGAGAAGAATTGAATTTTAATTTGGATGATATAGATTATAAAATAGAATTTATGGAATATCCTAGTAAAGCAAGAAATACGTATGGTTTTTTAGCGATTGGTAAAGTGAATTTGACTAAAGATGAGTTAAAACAGCATTTTGAAGAATATAAAGAGTATTTAATTAGAAATAATTCAGAGGTTGAGTTGAATAAACTTATTTTTTTACCAAAAGAGCATGCATTAGAGGAATTAGATAAGTTGTCTAATTACAAAAGACCATATTTGAGGGCGTTAATAAAGGAAGCTGAAAAATTGGATATTGAAGTATGAGAATTGATAGAAAATTGAATTAATCAGAAGTTAACGTAAGAATAAATAAGTTTTGTTAATATCAGCAAAATACTATTAAAAATTTTTAATTTATGATATAAATTAAAATACATATTTATATGGAGATTACAGAAATGAAATGGAGTGAAAAGATGAATATAGGAATTGATGTAGATGGAGTTTTGATAGACTTTGAAGAAAGATTTAGGCATAGGGCTGAAGTTTTTGATTACATAGAAAGAAAAAATAATGAAATTAAAGATGAGCATAGTTATATAATTGAAGATAGATATAATTGGAGTGAAAAGGATTGGGAAGAATTTGCTAATAAATATTTAATAGAATTGACAAAAGAATCTAATATAATACCAGGAGTAAAAGAAATTATAAGCTTATTAAGAAAAGATGGACATAAGCTTTTTATAATTTCTGCTAGAGGTACAGAATTTGAAGATATGATAACAATAGTAAATGAAAAGTTTGAAAAAGAAAATTTGCATTTTGATAAATGCTATTGGAAAATAAAGGATAAATTAAAAGTTATCCAAGATGAGAATGTTGATATTATGATTGATGACAACCCTAGTATTTGTAAAAAAGTTTCAGAAAATAAAATAAAAACAATATATTTTAGAAATGTTTATGGTGAAGAACTAGAGGAAAGCCAGTATTTAAAAGAAGTTAATAATTGGGGAGAAATATATAGATATATTAAAGAACATTGCAAAGAGAAGTAAAAGAATTGAATTATAATAAAAGGAAAAAATAATAATGAATGAAAAGTTAAACAAAGAATTAGTTGAATATATAGAAAATGAAATTTTTCCATTATATGAGAGAAATGAAGTTGGACATGGAATAGGACATATAAAAACAGTTATAAAAAGAAGTTTGAATTTAGCACAAAATTATGATGTCGATTGGAATTATGTGAAAATTTATCTGGAAGATAAAGAATTTGATGAGACATAAAAAAATTAGACAAGCATTATCAGATAAAGAAGAATTCATTGTTAGAGTAAAAAAAGTAATTAGTATGATATGAAGGTTTAGATTTATGAATAAAAAGATGTTAATGTGAGCTATTGTTCTAGCGATTATTGAAGAATGAGATATAAAATTAGGAGGAGAAATAGATGTGGTTATATTGGTGTTTGCTATCAACAGTTATTAGTGGATTTGCTCCAATAGCTTTAAAAAAGTGTTCAAATAATGAATCAAAACGTATAGCTCTAATGGGATTATTATCATATCATTCTATTATGATTTTGATTAGTTTAATTACTAATCCAGAATTTATTATAAAATTAAATGTTACAGATATGTTGAAAATGCTACCTGGTATAACAATGCAATCTATAGGTTTTTATTGTGTGATTTCAGCTACTAAATATGGAAAAGTTGCAATAACGTCTTCAATACAAAAAGCGAAAGTTGTTATAACATTTTTATTAGGTATTGTTATTCTTAAAGAAGATTGTACAATAATGCAATTAATATTTTCTAGTATATTAGTAATATTGTCTATATTAGTTGCAAAAGGTAAAAACAATGATGAGAATATAAATAAGAAAATGGAACAAAAGGCAATATTATATTCATATGGATTTGTGCTATTTAATGGTATATCAAATTTTATAAATAAAATATATGTTACAGAATTTCAAAATCCATTATATGTTGTTTTTAATTATGCTGTTATAACTATTATTGGTATGGCTGTATATTTCCTTATAACGAAACAATGGAATTATTTGGATATCAGAAAAATAAATGCAAAAAGATTTTTTATTTTGCAATCATTATTAGATGTACTGTCATCAATTTTTGATAGAATTGCGTTGTTAAATGGAAATGTATCTGTAATTTCTGTTATAAGTACAAGCTCTATTGCAATTACAATTATAGCATCAAGGCTTATATTAAAAGAAAAGATAACTCTGAAAAAGTATTTAATGATATTAGGAATTTTTATATGTGTTTTAACTTTAGCAATTATAAAATAACAGATAGGAAAGTAGTGTTGCTAAAGTTGAGTTGCTTTCTTGATAAGCAAAGACTAGTATGATAAAATGTGAAGTACTAATTTCGAGAAAATAAAGGTGTTAATTAAAATATTAGATAGGAGATGTTGAAGAATGAAAATATTAATGGGAACAAAGAATCCAGGAAAAATAGAAGGTGCAAGACAGGCTTTTGAAAAGTATTTTGGTGACGTTGAAATAGAAGGAATTCCTGTTGATTCTAATGTTGGAGATCAACCAGTAAATGAAGAAATTTTTCAAGGAGCCAAAAATAGAGTTAGAAATTTAAAAGAATATGCCCAAAAAAATAATATAGAAGCAGATTATTATGTATCAAGTGAAGCTGGAATTACAAATCTTTTAGGAAATTGGATTGATATAAATGCAGTTGTGATTGAAAATTCTGATGGCTTTCAGAGTGTTGGAACAAGTCAGGGCTTTCCAATTCCTGATAAGTATATAAAAGAGATAAAAGAAACAGAACTTGGTAAAGTCATGGATAAGATATTTCAAGGAAATGACCTTGGAAAAGGAAAAGGTGGAATTAATTTTTTAACTAAAAATGAAGTTTCAAGAATTGATTTGACTAAAAATGCATTTCTTATGGCTTTGACAAGTCATATTAATGGAGAAATATGGAGATAGTGTTAGTTTTAAAGAATGAGAAGAATAGATGTAAAAAGATATGGAGGATGTTTTATGAAAATAGGAATAGATATAGATGGTGTAATACTTGATTATGAAAGAGTTTTAAAAACTTATGGCGATATATATGATTTTGTTGAATTAAAAAAAGATGGACTAGTTAATAGAAATGAGCAATATTTGAGGAATAGATATGATTGGACTGAAGAAGAAAGAATGAATTTTATTAATAAATACTTTGTTGAATTATCAGATAAAACTCCGTTAATACCTGGTGCGAAAGATGTTATAGAAATGTTGAAAAAAGAAGGAAATGAATTTATCGTTATTACAGCAAGAGGTGTGTCATTGGAAGAAATGAAAGATTCTGCTATGAGAAAATTTGAAGAAGTTGGATTGTCGTTTGATAAATATTATTGGAAACAAGTTGATAAACTTGATACTGCACAACAAGAGAATGTTGATGTCATGATAGATGACTCATATAGTGTGTGTGAGAAATTGTCTCAAAATAAAATTAAAACAATTTATTTTAGAGATAAGGAAATGAAAAAATTAGAACAAAATGAGTATTTAAGAGAAGTAAGTAACTGGGGAGAGATTTACAGATATATTAATGAAATAAAAGCTAATAAGTCAGAAGAGAAGGCTTAAGAATTGCTAAGGAGGAAATATGATGAAAAGAATAATAATGGCATCTTCTAATAAAGGGAAGATAGCAGAGGCAAAACAGATTTTAAAAGATTATGAAGTTTTGTCTGCAAAGGAAATTGGAATTGATATAGAAATAGAAGAAGATAAAGATACTTTAGAAATGAATGCATGTAAGAAAGCTGAAGAAATTGCCAAATTGTTGGAGAATGATATTGTTATAGCTGATGATTCTGGTATTGAGGTTGCTTTTTTAGATGGTTTTCCTGGTGTATTGACGAAAAGATGGCACCCAGGTACGGATAGAGAAAAAAATGAGTCTATTCTTGAAAGAATGAAAGGAGTGCCTAAAGAGAGTAGGAATGTAAGGTTTACAACTGCTATTGGGATTTCTGATGGTAAAAAAACGGTTTCTGTTGTTTCATATATGGATGGATATGTTTCTGAAAGTATTAGGGGAAATAATGGATTTGGGTTTGATGAGATTTTTGAACTTGATGATGGAAGAACTTTGGCTGAACTTTCAATTGAGGAAAAAAATAGTATTAGTTCAAGAAAAAAAGCTTTAGAGTTGGCTAGGGAGAGGATTGAAGAAGTGTTTTGAGAATATAACTGATGCGTTGAAAAATAATTATAATTTTTAGATTTCGATTAGAATGATATCTTACTGTGTTAAAAGTGGAGAAACTTTCCTCGACGTACACTCGTACGACTGCGGAATTTTCTCCACTTTTGCCTTGTAATATAAACATTCTAATCAAAATCAGTTAGAAAAAATTTGATAAGTTTAATTTTTACCCAACCTGATGACGGTTATATGATATAAAAAAGTAAATATAACTAAGAAACTGATTGTAAAAGTGTCAAATTTGCTGTTGTTTTTGGCATGATTGGGAAGAAAAGTTTGCTAAAAAAATAAAATTAGGAGGTGTTCTTAAATAATTATAAAAGAATACTAATAAAATAGCAGAAATATTCATTTGTATCAAATGGAAAAATTTCCAAAAAAAGCAAAAAAATGCTGAAAAAGAGCGAAATAATATTGACATATTATTGAAAAGATTATAGAATGGTGAGGCGAAAAAGAATATTTTCTGAAATTTTAAAATAGGAGGTGAGAAAATGAAAAAAACATTGGGCGTTAAAGTTGCTTTTTGTGTGATGTTTTTATTCATTTTATTTTTTTCTAATAAGGTTTTAGCAACCAATGATGGATTAACAATACTAAAGAAAAATGATACCGAATACATTATTTATTTAAATGCTAATTTAGACAAAGAATATGAATATGCATTTACAAATAATAAGGATGACAACAAAGAAAGTTTGGATTACATTAGAGCTGAAAAAGAAAGTGCAGAAAACAAATATGTAATGTACGTTTCTGGAACAAAATATGATAATTATTTTAAAGGAAATACAGCTGTATATGTTTATGCAAGAGACTTAGACGGAAACTATTTAGCAGACGGAGTTTCAATTGATCTTAATGATTCAATACCATATTCTGCTGTTGATTTAGCTAATAATGTAACTAAAAGAATAGCAGTTGATACTACTCAAAAAACTGTTACACAAAAAACAGAAAACGGAATAAAGTATACACAAATAAATGGTAGAGTAGATATAACTGATGATAAAGATTCAAAATATTCATATTATTTAGTTAAATTACCAAGTACAGATGATTACAACAGATTTATGAGTTTAGCTGAAGAAATCAATAAATTACAAGCAAATTCAGGACTATATGATAATATAAGGATGTGTAAAGAATTTTATGACTTATATAACCAATTAATGCCAAGTGAAAATTGGGCAGAGGTTACTGATATGAAAATTGAACAACCTGCTGATTCAAAAACAGGTGAACAATATGTACTTTGGATTAAAAATGATACAAAAAATATTGTTGATGTTCAATTTTTAACATGTTTCCAAGATGAGAATAAAGAATTTGTAAAAGAAGAAAATATAGTCAAAACAACATCAAAATTACCAATTACTTATGATAGTGTAATACTTTTTGTTATTTTAGGAGTAGCATTAGTTCTATTAGTTATGGTTATTGTTGCTAAAAAGAAAAATGCTTCAAAAAGAAGTGCTAGAAGGAAAAAATAATGAAAAATAAGCTTCTAAATATTTTAATGATTTTAATTATTATTGTTATTTTGATAACTGTTTTATTAATTATTATTAAGTATGGTAAAAATCAGGTAAATGAAAAACGTTTATCTGGAATTATTGATGAATTTGAAAACAAATATAATAATGATGAAGAAATTTCAGAAGACATAATGATAGATGATTACAAAGTAATAGGAATAATTACAATTCCAAAAATTAATTTGAAATATCCAATTTTAGATAGAACAGATAATAAAGGAATGAAGTTATCTATTACTAAGTTTTGGGGAAGCGAATTAAATGAAATTGGAAATGTTACTCTTGCAGGCCACAATAATAGAGACGGAACAATGTTTGGAAAAACAAAGAACCTAGAAAAGGGTGACATAATACAAATCACTGATATGAAAAGTAGAACACTTGATTATGAAGTTTTTGATTATTATATTATTGATCCAAATGATGTTTCATGTGTGGAATCTATAGACGGAAGTACAAAAGAAGTGACACTTATAACGTGTTCAAATGGAAATAAAAAAAGATTGGTAACAAAAGCAAGAGAAATAAATGATAAATAATCAGGATAGGAGGAAAAAATGAAGGACAAATTCAGGTCTCTTAATAGAAAGACTGTTATAGCAATTATAATTACTTGTATTTTAGCTATTGTTGCTATCGTTGGAGCAGTGGCCTTTTTGAAAGACGATGGATCTGCTAGCGCTACTGAAGAACTAGCACAACAAAGTCAAGAAAATGAAAAATCAATTAGTTCTGATAATAGTGAAAATAGTCAAGCACCTTCAGAAATTAGTCCAATAACATCAGAAAGTGCTACTGTGACAAATAATGAAGGAAATACAGACAATGCTGGTAATACAGATAATAATGCTAGTGCTAATAATGGTCAAAGTGCTCAAAATGTAGGTCAAAATAGTTCAACAATTAACTCAAACCAACAACAAGCAAGCCAGAATAGTAATAATTCTACTGGAACAACTACATCTACAACAAATCCAAATGTTCCTAATCAAGACTATGTTGTTGCTAGAGTTGAAGAAGTTGAAAGACAGGTTACTGAAGATTTGACTGTATCTTGGCAAAATTTAGATATAGCTGGAAAATTTACTGATGTTAGAATTGATGATTCAGGAATTAGTGCTGAAAAACATGTAAGTATTGAAAAAGGTGAAGAAGTAGATCCTAGAGCAGTACAAGAAACTCAAGATGGAGAAACAGTTTCATCAGGTGATATAATTACATATTCAATTGATATACAAAATAAAAGTGGAGAAGCTAGAAAAGGAATAAAAGTTTCAGATATTGTACCTGCACAAACAACATTAATAGATGTTAGTGATGGTGGTAGTATTGTTGATGTAAATGGTGAAACAAAAATTTTCTGGACAGTAGATTTTGAAGCTAATCAAACAAATAAAATTGTAAGTTTTAGAGCATCTGTAAATGAAGATGCTACTGGAACTATTAGAAATACAGCTATTGCAAATGGAAATAAAACTAACGAAACACAAAATGCAATTATAACAACTACTAAAACTAGTAGTGTGGTAAAATGTGAATCTGAAGTTGGAGATATTCAAACAGATAATAAAAATGGTGTAGTTCACGAGAACGATACAATACAATATACAATTACTGTAAAAAATACAGGTGATATGGAAGCACCAATTTATTTGAATGATACTATTCCAGATGGATTATCACTTGTTGCATCTAGTGTTAAAGGTTCTAAAGCAGATGCTCAAATTGAAAGTGGAAACAATCAAGTTAATATAAATGGATATGTATTAAAAGGTGGAGATACTTTAGAAATTACTTTTAATACTACTGTAAATACTTTAACAGATGAGAACATAGTTGAAGAAGCTAATGGAGAAAAAGTTTATAAAAAGACAATTGATGCTAATATAGTTGTAGTAAATAATAAAAAAACAACTGATTCAAATGGTGATAAAGAAGTTTTAAAACCTTGTATTGAAACAACTAAAAGAAGTAGTATAAAAGAATGTAGTTATGGTATAACAGATAGCTCTGTTGTTCATGAAGGTGATATTATAAGCTATACAATTACTGTTTCAAATGCTAAAGGTTCAGAAGCAGGAATAGTTAACTTAGAAGATACAATACCAGATGGATTAGAATTATTACCTAATACAATCTCTGGAGCAAAAGTTGATATTGATGGAAATACTATTTCATTAAAGAATCATAAATTAGAAGCAAGAGCTGAATTAGTAATTACATTTGATACTAGAGTTAAAACATTAGGTACTGTGAAAAATGAGAAAGGTGAAGATGTTAAGGTTACATCATTAACGTTAGAGGTTAATAAAGTAACTGTAAATGGTGAGACAAAAAATGATGAAAATCCAAATCCACCTACAAAAGTTAAAAAGCCTAATATTGAAATTTCTAAAACAAGTGATGTAGGAAATAACTATGTACGTGTTGGAGATATTTTCTATTATACAATTACAGCAACAAATAATGGAGAGGAAAAAGGAGATGCTGTTGTAACAGATCCACTTCCAGATGGTGTTAAATATCTTTCACATACAGTTGATGGTGGAGATGCTGTAGATACTTCAAAATTACCAGAAATTAAATGGAAAGTAAAAGATTTAGGAGTAAAAGAATCTAGAAAACTAAAAATAGAAGTTGAAGTAATAGATTTTGATGGTATAGAAAAAGATATTACAAATACTGCGAAAATTGATAATGATGAGACTAAAACAGTTAAAATAACTGATAAAGCTGGAAAACCTAAGATTGAAGTTGGTAAAACATCACAAGTTTTAACATGTAATGATTATGGAGTGATAGGTTCAGGTGCTAAAACAGTTCATGAAAATGATATAATTCAATATACAATTTCTGTTGAAAATACAGGTGTTGTTTCTGACCAAGTTAAGGTTAGAGATACATTAACATCTCAAGTAGAATATGTTGATAATACTTTAACTGCTAAGGTTGGAGACAAAATATTGATGGTGTTAAGATTGAAAATGGAGTAATATCATTAGATTATGATTTACAAGCTCATAGTAAACTTGTTATTACATTTAATGTAAAAGTTAAACCTCTTGGAACAGATGAACAAGGTAATAAAATTACAGAAGCTACTTTTGAAGCAAATACTGTATATGTAAATGATGTGCCAACAAAGGATCCAGAAGGACCAGGCGAAATTAAAAAGCCAGATTTAAATGTTACAAAAACAAGTTCAATAGCACAAGGTCAATATGCAAAGATTGGAGAAGAATTCAAATATTATATAACAGTTGTTAACAATGGTGCTGAAGAAGGTTCAGCTGTTGTAGAAGACCAGGTACCAGGCAATTTAGAGATAAAAGGCGTGAGTGGTGCTTTAGCTGGAGATTTAATTGAGCAAGCTGGAAATAAGATTAAATGGACAGTAAACAATTTATCTCAAAAAAATAAAGCTCCTAATAATTCAAGAACAATAACAATTATAGTTACACCAATATCAATTAATGGAAATGAAGAAACAATTACAAATAAAGCTGAAATTAAAGATGGAACAAGTTCAGAAACAAATGTAACAGTTGCTAAACCAATCATTTCAACAACTAAAGCAAGTAAAGTTGTAAAATGTGAGAAATATTCAGAGACAGATGGTGAAAACAAAGACAAAGTTAAAACTGTTCATGAAGGTGATGAGATAGAATATACAATTGAAGTAACTAACTCAGGTAAAGTCGCTGGAAATGTATCTTTAGAAGATGCTATAAAATCACGTGTAACATATGTTACAAATTCATTAAAAGCTGAATTAATAACTAAAAATGCAAGTGGTGCTGATGTTAAAACTACATTAAGCAAGGTTGCAAATTATGATAGTACAAATAAAGTAGTTGTTAATGATTATTCATTAGTAGCAGGTGGAAAATTAGTTATAACATTTAAAGTAAGTGTTAATGAATTAACTGGTACAAATGATGATGGAACACCAATAACAGAAGCAGACTTCCAAAAGAATGAAGTAACTGTAAATAAAGGGGAACCAGTAAAAGATGAAGATGGACCAGAAAAAATTAAAAAACCATTAATTACAGCTACTAAAGAAACACCATCTTCAAATAAAGATGGAAACTATATTAATGAAGATAGTGAAGTAGTTTATACTATAACAGTAACTAATAATGGAAGTGAAAAAGGAAATACAATTGTAACAGATACTTTAAATGATAAACTAACTCATTTAGAGTCTAAATTAGAAAAAGAAAATGGAAAAGATAATATTTCATATTCTGGAAAAACTGTTACATGGAAAGTATATGATTTAGAACCTGGAGAATCAAGAAAAGCTACTATAAAAGTTAAGGTAGGAAAAATTGCTCAAGGCGTAAGTGAGACAATTAAGAACGAAGTAAAAGTAGATGGAAAAACTACAGATGAAGAAGAAGTTACTGTAGGAAAACCAAGTATTAAATCAGAAAAAACAAGTAGAATTTTAGAATGTGCTAAAAATCAAACAACTGGTACAACAGTTCATGAAGGTGACAAAATTGAGTATACAATCAAAGTTAAAAATGAAGGTACAGTATCAAAAGAAATTAATGTAACTGATACTATAAAAGCAGGTTTAACATATGTAAAAGATTCATTGGAAGTAAAAGATACAAGTACAAATACAAAAGTAAATGTAACTGCAACTATAAATAATGGAGTACTTACAATTACTGGATATAAATTAGCACCAAATCAAGAAATTGCAATTACATTTAATGTAACTGTAAATGAATTGACTGATACAGATTATTCTGTAGATAAAGATGGTAATAAGATTTATAGTAAGACAATTGATAAAAATATAGCTATAGTTGATAACAAAAATACAGAGGATAATAACGAATATGATGTTATAAAACCAATGATTAATGTTAAGAAAAAAGCTTCTAAAGAGTTAGTAAGTGTTAATGAAGAATTCTATTATGATATAACAGTTACAAATGTTGGAACAGACGTTGGAAGTACAATAGTTAAAGATACAATACCAAGCGAATTACAATATTTAGGTAAAGAATTTGTATCTCAAAATGATTGTAAAGATGTTGTTGATGATACAACAAATACTATAATATGGAATGTAGATTCATTAGGAGTAAATGAAAGCAGAACATTACGTATTAAAGTAAAAGCACCAGAGACTATTGCACAAAATAAAATAAATGTTACAAATTATGTATATAAAGATAATAATAAAGATCCAGAAGATAGTGTTACTACAGAAGTTGCTAAACCAGTAATTTCAACAACTAAAGTAAGCAAAATTACAGCTTGTACTCAAACAGAAAAAGCCTTAACAGGCAACACTGTTCACGAAGGTGATGAGATTGAATATACAATTACAATAAAAAATGATGGAGATGTAGCTGGTAATATAACAGTTGAAGATAGTATTCCATCAGGAATGACATATAAAGATAATACATTAAATGTAGAACCAGTAGCTGCAGATGTTAAAGTTGAAAATAATGTAGTAAAATTAGGTAGTTATTCATTATCTGCAAAATCTACATTAACAATTAAATTTAAGGTTACAATAAATCCACTTGGAAAAGATACAAATGGAAAGAATATAACAAGTGCTACATTAAGTGCAAATAAAGTAACTGTAAATAATGAAGACAGCTATGATCCAAATCCACCTACAAATGTTAAGAAAGCTAATATCGAAATTTCTAAAACAAGTAATGTTGGTGATAAATATCTAAATGTAGGAGATGTATTTGAATATACTATAACTGCTACAAATAATGGAGAAGCAGCTGGAGATGCAGTTATAACAGATTCACTTCCAGATGGGGTTAAATATCTTTCACATACAGTTGATGGTGGAGATGTTGTAGATATTTCAAAATTACCAGAAATTAAATGGACAGTAAAAGATTTAGGAGTAAATACTTCTAGAAAATTAAAAATAAAAGTTGAAGTAAAAGATTTCGATGGTATAGAAAAAGATATTAAAAATACTGCGAAAATTGATAATGGTAACCCAGATTCTGAAATAACTGATAAAGCTGGAAAACCACAAATATCAACTACAAAAGAATCAAAAGTTGTTGAATGTAATCAATATGGTATGATTGATAAATCAGATGGATCTGCTAAGGTTACAACAGTTCATGAAGATGATGAAATTGAATATACAATTACAATTTCTAATACAGGAAAAGTTACAGGTATTGTTGAGGATATGACTGATAAATTACCAGCAGGAATGAGCTATAAGGATAAATCATTAAATCCCGAAGCAATAACTGCAGGTGTTAAAGTTAAAAATAATACTATTTCATTGAAGAATTATTCATTAGAACCAGGTGAAACATTAACAATTACATTTAGAGTAGTTATAGATAAATTAGGAACAACTATAAAGGATGGTAAAGAGGTACCAGCTACTTCAATAAAACTTGATAAAAATAAAGTAACTGTAGATGAAAATGATAGTTATGATCCAAAGCCACCAACAGAGGTTACAAAACCAATTATAAATACTACAAAAACTAGTATAATTTCTGAATGTGCTAAAAACCAAACAAATGGTACAACAGTACATGAAGGAGACAAAATTAAATATACAATTACAGTTGCAAATGATGGAACTGAATATAAAAACATTAATGTATCTGATACATTAAAATCAGGAGTATCATTACTTGAAAATACAATAAGTGCTAAAGATGGAGAAAAAGATGTTTCTGTTAGTGTAAGTGAAGATAAGAGAACAATTTCATTAAATGGTTACAGATTAGAAGCTGGAAATACATTAACAATTACATTTGAAGTATCAGTAGATGCTTTAGGTGCAGATGTTAAAGAAGCTACAATTGAGGCTAACCAAGTTATAGTAGATAACAATACTACAACTGATGAAAAAACATATGAAGTTGTAAAACCAATAATTAATGTTAATAAGAAAGTATTAAATACTGAAAATAAAGATATTGATAATACGGAAGTAGATGTTCGTTCAACATTAAAATATGAGATTACTGGAACTAATACTGGTACAGATGATGCAAATGTAACTATTACAGACAAGATTGATATTACAAAATTAACAGATGTAACTGTTACAGGTGTAATTAAATCATCTGATGGAACAGATACAGAAGCAATAGTTTCTTATAACCAAACAACAGGAGATCTTGAATGGACTGGAACTTTATATAAAGGTAGTCAAATAACTATCACAATTGAAGCTAAGACAAGAAACTTAAATGAATCTGAATTAGAATATATAGTTGAAAATACTGCTCACTATAGATATGATAATTCACAAAATAAAGACACAGATACAGTAAAAAATACAGTTAAGACTTTGATTGAATCAGAGAAAACTGCTACTGTTTTAAATAGAGAAGATGGCGAAAATGATGGAATAGCAGAATATGGTGATATTGTAGAATATACTATTACAGCAGTAAATAAATCTGAATCAACTGGAAAAGTAAATATTGTGGATAAATTACCACAAGGTATTGAATATAATAATCCACTTGATGGAAAAACAAACCCAATAGTTGTTAAAGTTAATGGAGCAAATGTTGGAAATGGAAGTTATGATGCTGGAACTAGAACAATATCATATAATGGAAATGTAGCTGGAAAAGCAATATTAAAATTAACATTTAAAGTTAAAGTTACTTCAACAGCACTTAATGAAGATATTGTAAATAAAGCAACAATTAATGGTGTTGAAAAAACAGCTACTATTGATGTAGTTAAGAAAATGAAAATTTCATCAACTGCTCAAGTTGCAAATTCTATGGATTTAGTATTAGTACTAGATGTTTCTAAGAGTATGACTAATAATAGAAGCACAAGATTATCGGCATTAAAAACAGCTGCAACAGCTTTAGTAAATAAAGTATTCCCAGATGGAGTTACAACAAATACTACTGTAACAATAATTACGTATAGTAAAGATGCAGAGACTTCACCAACATATAAATATAATCAAAAACAAGCAGCAATTAATAGGATTAATGGTTTAAAATCAATTGAAGGAACTGATATTAATGATGGATTAGTTGCAACAAATAATTTACTTGATAAATTAACAAGTGAGAATAAAGTTGTTATATTCTTATCAGATGGTGCACCAACAACACCAGAGGATCATACTGGACTTGTTGAAGAAGGAAGTACTAATTATTCAACATATCAAAATGATAGTGTAGAAAATATTATAAAATCTGCTACTACATTAAAATCAAAAGCAGATAGAGTTTATTCAATAGGCCTTGGAACAGAAGATGGATTAGCAAAGAATTGTGCTTATGTTACAAAATGTGATAATCCTAATTCATGTACAAATAGTACACATAAAGCAATGAATGATGTTGTTAAATTCACAGGAACAAAACAAAAAGAAATTTCATCTTGGGATTTTTGGAATAAAACATATGAGTACTATCATTATTATAGTGAAACAGATTTAGCTAAATTTGTATTAAAAACTATAGGTAAAACAGGATATATGCCTGTAAAAGATGGTGGTAGTACAGAAACAACAACAGCAAATCTATCAGCAGAATTTGATAAGATTTTAAAAGAATCACTTCCTACATCACATACAATTGTTGTAACTTCTGAATCACCAGCTGTATTAGAAATACCTGAAACAGCAAATATTAT
The DNA here is from genome assembly GCA_934149115.1 of uncultured Clostridia bacterium. Lineage (GTDB taxonomy): Bacteria > Bacillota > Clostridia > TANB77 > CAG-508 > UMGS1994. The sequence continues at coordinate 8,315 of CAKPDW010000007.1, read as the reverse complement.
AGGAGATGTAATATTAACTATTGGTGGAACAGATTATAAGTTTACAAGTCAACAATTAAAAGCAGGATCTGTTACTCTATCTACTAAAGATGTATTAAGTTATACTGCAGGTACAGGATTTACATTTAAAGTTAATAATGCAAATACAATGCAAGCAGAATTACACTTACAATACACAGTTGAAGGTAGTAAATAAGATTATGCAATTAATATAATAATATAAAAATAATAATCTCTTAGAATTATTCTAGGAGATTATTATTATATAAAAAATGGCACAGAAAATTTATAAAATAAATTTTCGCGCTCGAACAAATTTACTGAAAATTTCAATTTTATAGAAAAATATAAAGAGTAGAGTAAAGACTAAAAAATTAATAAGAAAACAGGTAAGCATTTTATGTGGCTTACCTGTTAAAAAATATATATGTTTTTTAAAATCATTTTTATATGTAATTTAGAATTCAAATATAAAACATAAAAGTTTTACAATATTTTGGGTATATGAAATAATTCATGATATAAATTTATATAAATATTTTTCTACATAAATTGATATATGAATAAATTTTTTTCAAAAATTTTTCTGATATTTTTTTAATTTTTTAATTATACAAATAGATTAAGTAGAGTTAATGCTACAGCAGAGAATATAACTTTAATTGATATTCTTTTACTTGTTTGTAAAGCATTATTTATTACTAATAATCTATGTTCTTTTCTTACCGTAAGTGCTAGAGTTTCAGGTGTTTCCTTTGTTTCATAATTATATTTTTTCATTTGAATCACTTCCTAATTTTTTTATCTGTAGTATGTTTTTTATTACTTTTGTAAGTGGATACAAAATTGTATAAGTATCCCAATTTATAATCACATTATAGCAATAACAATATTATTTGTCAAGTGTAATCGAAAAAAAATATTTAAGAAATATTTTTGTAAAAAACGATATAATTTGTTGCGAAAATGTAACATATATTTGTGGATACATTTTAGATTAAAAATTTGATAAAAAAGAATCCGATAAAAAAATATTATTGAGAAAATATTGTAGATATGATATAAAATATGTAGAAAGAGAGAAGTTTTAAATGTTAAGATTGGAAAATATTAAAATAAGAGAAGATTTAACAAAAAATGACATTGTAATGTATGCATGTAAAAAATATAAGATTAATTTTTTCGATGTATGTAATTATAGTATTTTTAAAAAATCTATTGATGCTAGAAATAAAGATGATATTTTTTTTAATTATACGATTGATGTTAATGTAAAAAATGAAAAGAAATATCCAAAGATAAAAAAAGTTGATAAAGAAGTATGTGATATAAAAGTTCAAGTTAAAAGGAAAAGTGGTTTTAGACCAGTGATTATTGGAGCTGGCCCAGCCGGATTATTTGCTGGGCTGGTTTTAGTTAATAATGGTGTTAAGCCAATTATTATTGAACAAGGAAAATGTGTAGAAGATAGAAAAAAAGATGTAGATGAATTTATTAATGGGGGAAAACTTAATGTAAGGTCTAATATTCAATTTGGTGAAGGTGGTGCTGGTACCTTTTCTGATGGAAAACTTACTTCTGGAATTCATAGCATTTATTGTAGAAATGTTCTTGAGGAGTTTGTTAGGTTTGGAGCTCCAGAGCAAATTAAATATGTAAATAAACCTCATATTGGTACTGATAACTTGATTAAAATAATTTCTAATATGCGAAATTATATAATAGAAAAAGGTGGAGAGTTTTTATTTGAAGAAAAGGTTATTGATTTCTGGTTTGAAGATAATAAAATAAAAAAGGTTATTACTGATAAAAGAGAGATACAAACAGATACAGCTATATTAGCTATTGGACATAGTGCAAGGGATACCTTTGAAGTATTATATTCTAAAAATTTGAAAATGGAACGTAAAAATTTTTCAGTTGGAGTCAGAATTGAACATAAACAAAGTATGATTAATGAGTCACAATATGGAAATAAATCAAAATTGAAATTACCAGTAGCTGAATATAAATTAGCTTATCATAATAAAAATACAGGTAGATCATGCTATACATTTTGTATGTGTCCTGGTGGATTTGTTATGGCTTCATCAAGTGAGGAAGGAACAGTTGTTACAAATGGAATGAGTAAATTTGCTCGTGATGGAGAAAATGCTAATAGTGCTGTTTTAGTTAATGTAACTCCAAACGATTTTGAGGGAGATAATCCGTTGGCAGGTTTGGAATTTCAAAAAGAATTGGAGAAAAAAGCGTTTGTACTTGGGGGAAGCAATTATTATGCTCCAATTCAAAGAGTTGAAGATTTTTTTGAAAATAGAAAAACAGAAAAGATTGGAAGTATAAAACCAACATATAAACCAGGTGTAACATTCGCTAACTTAAATGCTATTTTACCTTCTTTTGTATCCAATACTTTGAAAGAGGGAATTAAATATTTTGATACTAAGATAAAAGGTTTTGCAGATAGTGATGCTATAATGACAGGTGTTGAAACGAGAAGTTCTTCTCCTGTAAGGATTGTAAGAGATGATAGTTTGCAATCAGAAACTGTTAAGGGGTTGTATCCTTGTGGTGAAGGCCCTGGTTATGCTGGTGGAATTATGTCTGCTGGAGTTGATGGAATTAAATGTGCTATTGCAGTACTAGAACATGAGTAAAGGAGAAAAAATGTTATCTATAACTGAAATAAAAAAAAGATTACCTAAAAAATTTATTGATGAATTGTATGAGATGTATTCACCTGTTAGTGTTGATAAAATTCTTCTTGGAATGACTGATGATAGATTTTTAACATTAAGGGTAAATACTATAAAATATAATATTCAGGATTTGATGAGATATTTTAAGGAAGTTAATATTAAATTTGAAAGAGTGCCTTGGTATTCAGATGCATTAATTATAAAAAATGCAAAGGAGAAGGATATTCAAAAATTAGATGTTTATAAAAAAGGTTTTGTATATTTTCAAAGTCTTTCTAGTATGGTTCCTCCTTTGGTTTTAAATCCAAGAAGTGGGGAGAAAGTTCTTGATATGACTTCTGCACCAGGGAGTAAGACTACAGAACTTGCTTGCTTAATGAAAAACGATGGATATATTTTAGCAAATGAACTTGATAAAATTAGGTGTGAAAGATTAAAATATAATGTGAAGATGCAAGAGGCTAAAATTGTTGAAGTTATTAATAGGAGAGGCGAAAAACTTGGAAATGAGTATACTGAACAATTTGATAAAGTTTTGTTAGATGCACCATGTAGTGGGGAAGGACGTTTTGTTGCAACAAAGGTTCAAACATATCGTGGCTGGTCTGAGAGAACTGTAAATGAGTTAGTTAAGCTTCAAAAAAAATTATTTGAAAGTGCGTATAAATCTTTAAAACATGGTGGGTTTATGGTATATTCTACGTGTACAATAAATCGTCATGAAAATGAAGAAGTTTTAGAATGGGCATTAAATAATTTTGATATAAAATTGAAAGATATTAATCTTGAAATAAGAAATATTCTTCCTGGTGATAATCAGGGATTAAATAGGGATATATCTAAGGCAATAAAAATTTTGCCTTCAAAATTAATGGAAGGTTTTTTTGTGGCTTTGATATATAAAATTTAAAATGCATAAATAGATACAGAAATAGAAAAAATAAAAAATGTAAATTAGTTTGCTTTATATAATTGTGAAAAGCGATTATATATTTATATAAATAATTTAAAGAAAGAAGTGTGATTATTTTGCAGAGTACAAAAGATGTAGTGGATGTTAATAAACTATATGGAAAACAATGTTCACTAAATAAGGATGATTTTGTTAAAGAATTTGATGTTAATGTTAATGGATTGTCGCAGGAACAGGCTGAGCGTAATATTGAGAAATACGGCAAAAATGAAGTGAAACAAGCTAAACCTAAAAAGTGGTATCATTTTTTTACGCAAAGTTTATTTAGTCCATTTAATAGTATTTTGTTGGGTATTGTTTTAATTTTATTTTATACTGATGTCTTTTTACCAAAAGATCCAAGTTTTGCAAATATAATTGTAATTCTAGTTCTAGTGGTTGTTAGTACATTATTGGAATTTACTGAAGAATATAAATCAAACAAAGCTGCACAAAAATTAAAAGAATTAGTTGAAACTACTACAACAGTTTTAAGAGATGGAAAAAAAGTTGATGTGTCTTTGAAAAGTGTGACAATAGGTGATATTGTTTCTTTGTCAGCTGGAACAATGATTCCTGCAGACTTAAGATTGATTGAATCTAAAGATTTATATGTTGGGCAATCTTCTTTAACTGGAGAATCTGATTCAGTTAGAAAGGTTGTTAATACTGAGAATACAGAAGAAATAGATAGCATTTTAGATTTAGATAATATTTGTTTTATGGGAACAAATGTTATTTCAGGAAGTGCAAAAGGTGTAGTAATTAAAGTGGGGGATAGTACCTATTTTGGAAAAATAGCTAAGAGTGTTGCACCAAATAAACCAAAAACGTCTTTTCAAAGAGGAATAGAAAATATTAGTAAATTATTAATTCGTTTTATGGTTTTAATAATTCCTATAATATTCTTATTTAACGCTTGGAAACATGATTTGCTTACTGCTTTTACTTTTGCTGTTGCTATTTCTATTACTATAACACCTTTATTATTACCAGTTATTTTGTCATCTTGTTTATCAAAAGGTGCTGTTAGAATGTCAAAGAAAAAAACTATTGTTAAGAAATTGGATTCTATTCAAAATTTTGGTGCAATGAATATTTTATGTACTGATAAAACAGGAACTTTGACTGAAGATAGAATTGTTTTGGAAAAATATCTTGATGCTACTGGAAAGACTAGTGATAAAATTTTGAAATATGCATATTTGAATGCGAATTTTCAAACTGGATTGAAAGGTAATATTGATGAGGCTGTTATAAAAAGAGCTCATGAAAATGGGTTACAGAGTTTAGATGATGAGTATAAAAAAGTTGATGAAATTCCGTTTGATTTTACTAGAAGAAGATTGTCTGTAGTTGTGTCAAAAGAAGGGGAAAAGAGTTTTCTTATTACTAAAGGTGCAATTGAGGAAATTTTATCAATTTGTACTATGGTGGAAATTGATGGAAAACTTATAAATATTACTGATACGATTAGAAAAAATGTTTTGACTATTAGTAAAAAGCTAAATAAAGATGGATTAAGAGTTGTTGGTGTTTGTGAAAAAAAATATGATATTTTGAATGAGAACTTTTCTGTTGATGATGAACGTGAAATGATATTTCTAGGATTTATTGGATTCTTAGATCCACCTAAGGAATCAGCGAAAGAATCAGTTGCAAAGTTAAATAAGGCTGGTGTAAGAGTTATTGTTCTAACTGGTGATAATGTTGATGTTACAAGATGTATTTGTGGAAAGGTTGGAATTAATACTCAAAATATTATAGAGGGATCTGAGATTGATAAATTGCATGATATGGGTGTTGCTAGATTATTGAAGAAAAATAATATTTTTGCCAAATTATCTCCAATACAAAAAGCAAGAATTGTAAGAATTTTAAAAGATATGGGAAATGTTGTTGGTTACATGGGAGATGGAATTAATGATAGTCCTTCACTTTCAAATTCTGATGTAGGTGTTTCTGTTGACACAGCTGTTGATATTGCTAAAGAATCTGCTGATATTATATTGTTGGAGAAAGATTTAAAGGTTTTATTAGATGGTGTAGATGAGGGAAGAAGAACGTTTGCTAATTTATTAAAATATATTAAATTAGCTACAAGTTTTAATTTTGGTGAAGTGTTATCTGTTGTTGTTGCTAGTGTGGCTTTACCATTTTTACCTGAAACTCCTATACAATTGCTTGTTGAGGGATTGCTATATGACTTTGGCCAGATGACTTTGCCTTTTGACCATGTTGATAAAGACTCTTTGAGAAAACCTAAAAAGGTTGATGTTAGAAGTTTAAAAGATTTTATGTTGTTTATGGGACCTATTAGTTCTGCTTTTGATTTACTTGTTTTTGCTTCATTATGGTTTGTGCTTGGGGTTAGGGAAGTGAGTATGTTCCAAACAATTTGGTTTAGTTATAGTATAGTTTCTAATTTGGCAGGTATGCATATTATTAGAACTGCTAAGATACCTTTTGTACAGAGTAATGCACATAGAGCTGTGTATATTTCTTCAATTTTGTTAAGTGTTATTGGATTAATTATTCCATTCACATTTGTTGGAAAAATGATTGGATTAGTTCCTATTGCAGGTGAGTTTATTGTTTTGATTTTAACAGTAACATTTTTGTATTGTATAGTTGCTCAGATTGCAAAAAGAATTTATATTAATAAATTCCATGAATGGATTTAAAAGTCGAGTAGAGGGTAATTTAGTTAATGTATAAATCAATTTTATAGTATAAAAAAACGGAAAGTAGTATTATTTAACTTTCCGTTTTTTGCTGTAGGAATGTTTTTGAAACTTCCCATATTTGTTATTAAAATAAAGATGTTTTGATAAATTAATGTCTGCTCTATATATTATTTGTTCTTTTTATTTATATTATATGTTATTGCTCCATCATTTTCTAAAAATGTTTTTGAGTCTGTTGAATTGTATTTTATTGGACCATCATCATCTGTCATATTTGTATCAAATTTTGGTGAACCAAGTAATGAATTTAATATTTCGTTTTTACTTTCTCTTGTTGTAGTTGCTGAATCAGAATATTTGGCAAAGTTAAATTGTTTTGGATGATGTTTTTCTTTATATTTTGATTCTAGGAAATCAAGTTTTCCTTTTCCTACTAACATTTTTCCTTTTATGTCTCTTGTTTTATATATGATTGCTTTAAATTTCTGAGATTGAACTTTTCCAGCTTTGAAGTTTTGTGTATATGACCAGCTTATATCTCCTAATTTTTGATCATAGCCAGGTTCTGCACCATCTTTTGATTTGGTGTTGTAATCTTTTTTAAATTTCCAATCACGTTTTTCACCAAATTCTTTTTCCCACCATTCATTGTCTTCTGGTGTATTATTACCAAATACAATCTTTGTTGTACAGTTTGCAAGTATAGTTTGTCTATAACTTTGACTGCTTGTTAAAGTATTATTTGTTCCAAATTGTGATAAGTTTTGAGCTGAGATGATAAGTCCAACTCTGTATTTTCTGAATAGTGTGAAGAAATCTTCTGTTGCTTTACATACAAATGGTGGAAATTCATCAATATATAAGAAGTGTGGTATTCTTGTTTTTTCTGTACCTGGTCTAGATATTATTGAGTGTTGCATTAAAAGCAATGTGAATAATCCGAATGCTTTATTGATTGAGGCTCCTAAATCACCACGTCTGGTACAGATAAGAGTTATTTCTCCATTTGCTAAAGCTTTATCAAAATCTACGTTGTGTGTTCTGTTACATAAAATATTTCTTACTCCTTGGAAACGAAGTAGATTTTCTAGTTGTGCACTTGCTGCTTGAAGTGATTTTTTTGTATCTTCATATCCTGAAGAATTTGTATAAAAATTATTTTGAAAATATGTAAGTAATATTTTATATTTATCTGCTAATTCTGGAATCTTTTTCATTTTTTCACAGAATTTTTCTACTAATTCAAAATTGTTTAACATCATTAATAAATCTTCTAAGTTAGGTAGTAGACCATTGTGTGTTTTTGGATATATTTCTTTTAATAATAAAGATAAGTTTTCAATTGCTTGTGTTGTAATGTTTTGGTAGAATGCTTGTTGTACTGTTACTTCATTTGTTTCATACATTCTTTTTAGAACTGCAGAAATCGAAATTGAAGTTTTTACTGGATCATCAAAAACAAATGGGTTAAGACCAATTGAATTTGGATTATTAGGATCAATTAAATTGTAAGGCATACCATAATTATCTAGTACTTCTATTATGTGTGAAATTGATTCATAATCTGGTGCCATGTAAGTTAATCCTACATTTCTATATATATTTTTTGAACCAGAAGAACTATATATTAATTTTTTCAAATATGTATTAAATATTTTTTCTTTTCCTGGTCGTATATCTAACATATCTAGTGAAAAGTTTGCGTTTAAATATTCGTTTGAATATGGTTCTCTTATTGATGCGATTCCTGTTTTTAATGCTGTGAATCCTAATTCTTTTGAAGCTTCATGTAAAAAGAATTTCTTTTCAATATCACGAGCAATCATTGGTTCAAATGCCATTGTTGTTTTTCCTGCTCCAGATACACCTACAATTAATGTTGCTTCAAATCTTCTACATTCTGGTGTTTTTATTACTTTACCTGTTTCGCCGTTTTTACATATGAACATTTCACAAGTGTATGGACCAACTTTATCT